>QNCW01000005.1 GCA_003645885.1 Candidatus Latescibacterota bacterium
ACCCTCTGTCCATCTACTAAGATCAGGGTATGTTTTGCCTCGAGCCCCTGCATCTCAACTTTTCCTTTATCGCCCCAGCTACCACAGGACTTGTTAACTTTTACGCCCGTTAGATGCTCTAAAGCGTTCTGGACTGTTCCGATGTTCCTGGCTTCGATCTCCTCTTTGGCGATCACTTCCGCCGCTACCGGCACATCGCCAAGGGTATGCTCCGTCTTTGTGGCAGTGACGACAACCTCGCTTAGGATGATGGGCCTCGGGGATAGCTCGAAGTCCAAAGTGGTCTTCCGGCCTGCCTTCACCTCCACACCACGAAAGGTCACAGGGGCATATCCCACCATCCTCACGGTAACGGAGTATACACCTACGGGGACATCTATGGTGTATCTTCCCTCCCGGTCCGCTATGGCTCCGAGCCCGGTTCCTTCCACTACAACGCTCGCCCCTGGCAGGGGCTCCCTCGTGTCCTTATCCCTCACCTTCCCGGATATGGTTCCGGTCTCAGCCCATCCGATTCCTCCAAGCACGAGCACGGCCGCAACGACACCTATCATCCTCTGCACCAACATCTTCACCTCCTGGTTGGGGTGAACTTCAAATTGAAATTGAAAATCAATCTCAAATATAACAGTGCGCCTCGGAGAAGTCAAGGGATTTCGTAAGATGTTGACAAGCGGGTAGATACGAGGGCTCGAAATTTACGGGTAGCTTCGACGAGACCTTCCTCCCTTAGTTGTAATTGCGATGCATTATCAATAAAGTCGCAAAAAATTTTGCTCAGCTCGTTTCCACCACGACCCTGTTTGCGACCCCGAAGCCCAGAGCTATCTGGTATCCGTCCACCGAGACGACGACGGGCCCCCTCATGACCTGGGAGCTGAGCTTGACGACCTTCTTTCCCGGCCTTATCCCCATAGCTTCGAGCTTCCTTATCATCCCCCATCCTCCCTGGACCTCCACCACGACCCCTTCCTCGTTAGCCCTGAGCTGAGCCAAGCTCTTTTTCATCCCTCCTCCCTGCAATCCTTACAGTATCCCATTATCTGCAACCTGTGATATTTGGGCTCGAAGCCCTCCCTCCTGCAGACCTCCCTTTGTAGCTCCTCTATCCTCGGCTCCTCGAACTCTATGACCCTTCCGCACCTTATACAAAATAGATGATCATGATGCGCGTGGCCGTAGATGTGCTCGTAATGCCTGTGTTTTTCTTCGGTTATTATCTCCCTCAGAAGGCCCGCCTCCACCAGCAACTTTAAGGTCCTGTATATGGTCGCCATGGAGATTTGGCTCCCCTTCCCCCTCAACCTCATAAATATGTCGTCGGCGTCGAAGTGGTCGTGGGTGGAGAAGGCCTCCCTTAGGACCTCCTCCCTCTCGGGGGTGAACTTCAGCCCCCTCTTCCTAAGGTACTCTTTGAGCTTTGCGACTTCGTCCACCATGGCAAATTGAAATTTAAAATCGGTTTCAAATATAACGAGGGGCCCCCAAGAAGTCAAGGGATTTCGCAAGACGTTGACAATGGGAGGGGAAATCGCTTTATTTGAAGCGAAAACCGGAAGGAGGGGGCATGATAGTGGACGCACACCAGCATGTGAACTGGCAAGGATACGACGCCGAGATGCTCCTGAGCTACATGGACCGGAACGGGATCTCCGAGGCCTGGCTCCTCACGTGGGAGGATAGGGACGGAGGTCTGGCCAGGTGGTACGAGTACCTCGACCCCCGTTCGGTGGAGGAGGCGTGGAGGGCCCACCCCGACAGGTTCGTCCCCTTCTACGCCCCCGACCCGAGGAGGCCTGAGGCCGCCTCCTTGGTCGAGGAGTACGCCGAAAGGGGGTTCAGGGGGTACGGGGAGCTCAAGGTGCGCATCCGCTACGACAACCCGGATGCGATATACGTCTTCAAGGTCTGCGCGGAGGTGGGCTGGCCGGTGCTGTTCCACATGGACGTTCCTATGGGGCCGGGTTCTCAGTGGTACGGCGGGGAGCTGGAGGTTATAGAGAATATGCTCCGCAAGTGTCCCGAGACAAACTTCATAGCCCACGGGCCCGGATGGTGGCGACACATAGCAGAAGAACGGGACAACGAGCCAAATTCCGCCTATCCCAAAGGACCCGTGGTCCACAGAGGCCCGGTCTGGAGGATGTTGGAGGAACACCCTAACCTCTACGCCGATCTCTCGGCCGGCAGCGGGCTCAACGCCCTGAGGCGCCAGGAGGACGGAGGGAGGGAGTTCGTAATAACCTTCCAGGACAAGCTCCTTTACGGGACGGACTTCCACGACACCCAGCACCTGGAACACCTCCGCTCCCTCGACCTCCCGGAGGAGGTAAGCGAGAAGGTGTTCTGGAGGAACGCTCATAAACTTGTGCCACCGAAGGAGGCCGAACGATGAACGTCTGCATAATAGGAGCGGGCAGGATGGGAAAGGCCCACGCCGGAAGGCTCGCCAGGATCGAAGGGGTAAGGATAGCAGGGGTCTGCGACGTGGTCCCCGAGAACGCCCGTGCCCTGGCTGAGGCCACCGGAGCCAGGGCCTACACCGACCCCGAGGAGATGTTCGGGAGGGAAAGGCCGGACGCCGTGTGGATATGCTCCCCGGCGAACAGGCACTCCGAGCACGTGCGTTTGAGCTTGAAGTACAAGGTTCCATTCTTCTTAGAGAAGCCCGTAGCCGTGGACTTGGAGGAGGCGAGGGCGGTCAGGGACGAGGTCGCAGGCTCCGGGGTCGTCCACAGCGTGGGGTACATGTCCAGGTACCTGGATGTGGTGGAGAAGCTGAGGGAACTTCTCGGGGACCAGACCTTGGCCATGGTCCACATCAGGGTCTTCTGGACGATCCCTGTGGTGGACTCCATAAAGAGCAAGGAGACGGCAGGAGGCCAGGTGGTGGACCAGGCCACCCACTTCGTGGACTTAGCAAGGTACCTCGTGGACGAGATCGGGACCGTCTACAGCCGCAGGATAAGGGGCCTCTTCCCCGAGGAGCCCCTGTACACCGGGGACGATGCGAGCGCCACGGTCTTCACCTTCCGCAACGGCGTCGTGGGGAACCTGATCTGCACCTACGCCCTGTTCCCGGAGATAACGGAAGAATATCCCTTCCAGATGCTCTTCGTGTGCAAAAGGAGGCTGGTGGAGTACACAGCAGGAAGGAAGGTCAGGGTCGTATCTCCGGAGGGGACGCAGGAGTTCACATCGTCCCAGGACGGGTTCGAGATCGAGGACAGGACCTTCTTAGAGGCCGTGCGCACGGGCGACGCTTCGGGGATACGCTCGGACTACGAGGACGCCTTCAGGACCTTGGAGGTGACACTGGCCGCCAACAGATCCATGGAGACGGGTGAGGTGGTGGAGCTGAGATGAGGTGGCTCCTGGTCATCCTCGTGCTTTCGAGCTGCGCCTACTTCAACGCCTACTACAACGCCCAGAAGTTGTTCAAGCAGGCGGAGGAGAGGAGGGCCGAGGGCAAGGACGCCGGGGCCCTCTACGAGGAGGTCATAAGGAAGGCGTCCAAGGTCGTGGCATTTTACCCCAGCAGCCGCTGGGTGGACGACAGCCTGTTGCTTTTGGGCAAGGCTCTATACCGCAAGGGGGAGTACGAAAGGGCCGCAGAGAAGTTCCGGGAGCTGAGGAAGTTCTTCCCCGAAAGCGAGCTTTCAAAGGAGGCCAGGTACTGGGAGGGGATGGCACTCGGGAAGGTCGGCAGGAGGGAGGAGGCAATATCGGCCCTTTTGGACCTGGCTGAGGGGAAGGGGAGGTGGGCCTGCAGGGCGAAGGTCGCCTTGGGGGACCTGTCCGGGGACCCCTCGGAGTCCATCGCATGGTACGAGGACGCCTTGGGGTGCGCAGGAGGTCGGGAGAAGTTCTCGGTCGGCCTCAAGCTCGCAGGAGCATATCGTAAAGCCGGAAAGCTCGAGGAGGCCGAGGCACTTATACGTAAGCTTTTGAGGAGGGAACCACCGAGGGAGGTGGAACGTAGCCTCGTAGAGGAGCTGGCCGAGGTCCTCTCGGATATGGGCAAGTACGACGATGCCTTAGAGATGTATAAGAAACTCGGGGACTCCGCCGGATCCCTGCTCGGCATGGGACACATATTCGCCAAGATGGGGGACGAAGGGGAGGCCCTGAAGGTCTATGCCGAGGTGGCTGGAGGGCACCCTAAGACGAGGGAGGCGGTCAGGGCGTGGCTCGAGACCGGTAAGCTCCTCCTTCGCTCCGGGCGGTGGAAGGAGGCGAGGGATGCCTTCGGAAGGGCGACGGAGGAAGGGGTGGCATGCGAGGAGGCAAGGGAGGCAAAAAGTTACAAGGATAAGCTGGACCGCCTCATGGAGCTGAAGGCGAGGGCGGATTCGACCGGAGAAGCCGAGGACAGGATGGCCCTGGGGGAGTTTCTGCTTTCGTTGGACATGCCGGATTCCGCCTTGGCGGTCTACCGTGGGGTCCTCGAGGACCTCCCCGACGGCGAACTTGCCCCCAGGGCCCTCTACGCCGTGGGATGGATACTGCAGAATTGCTTCGGAGATACATCATCCGCTGATTCTGCCTTCGACCAGCTCCTGAGGAGGTACCCCGAATCCGAACAGGCCAGGGCCCTCCGTGGGGACGGTGGCAGGGAGATCTTCCTCAAGGCCGAAGGAGCGAGGCTTTCCGGCCGGCCTCCCGATGAGTTCCTGCCTTTGTACGAGGACCTGCTCAGGACCCATCCCGAAAGCCTCTACGCCCCCCGGGCTGCCTACGCCATAGCATGGACGTACGAGAACGTGTTGAAGGATTCCCTGAAGGCGATCCGAGCCTACCAGGAGGTCGCAGAACGCTTCCCCGATACAGAACAGGGCAGGATCGCCCGGAGGAAGCTCTCCCTTTTGAACGCGGCTTCGGACTCGACAGATGTTCGAAGGTAAGGCTTCCGTGACGGCCAACATGTGTATGGGCCCGTCCGCCTTCCTCCTCAGGATGAGGGCCCCTGCTGTGGCCCGGGAGGCCGAGCCCGGCCAGTTCGTGCTCCTCAGGGTCTCCACGACCTACGATCCCCTGCTTCGTCGTCCGTTCAGCATATGCCGGACGGTCGGCGATGAGGTGGAGATACTCTATAAGGTCGTGGGAAGGGGGACATCCTTGCTTTCGGAGGCGAGGCCGGGGGACGAGCTGGAGGTTATGGGCCCCTTGGGGAGGGGGTTCATGCCTCCTCAAGGGACCCCGCTCCTCGTGGCCGGGGGGATGGGGGTCGCCCCCCTCGCCTTCTGGGCCGGGAAGCTGAGGGACATGGGACACGAGCCCGAGGTCCTCTTAGGGGCTGCCACTTCGGGGGAGCTCTTCGGGAGGAAGCTCCTCGAAGACGCCGGGGCGAGGGTTGAGGTCGCAACCGAGGACGGGTCCGAGGGGTTCGCCGGGACCGTGACCGAGCTGCTGGGACGGGTGCTCGAACCCTCCCACCACGTTTACGCCTGTGGCCCCCGGGGGATGCTCAGGAAGGTCGTAGCTTTGACGGAGGAGATGGAAGTGCCCTGCCAGATATCGGTCGAGGAGGTTATGGCGTGCGGGGTCGGAGCTTGTATGGGCTGTGCCGTGAGGGCGAGGGAAGGGGGATACCTCCTCGTATGTAGGGACGGCCCGGTCTTCGACGGAAAGAAGCTTGTCCTATGAGGCACATGTTAGGAGGTTGGTCCTCGAGGGGATGGCGATGCTCCTTTCCGTAGATTGGTTCCCGGACAGGTTCAGGACCACGGTGAAAGTCTGGGGGGATTCGGTCCTGGAGCGTCTCCGCTCGGGGGGAGGTGGAGGATGAGGTTCCGCAGGGCATTCTGGCTCATCCTCGCCTTGGCCGCCGGGACTTCGGTGGCGGGGGCCATATGGAGCGAGATCTACACCGAGGCTTCGTGGTTCGCAAGTTTGGGCTATGCGAAGGTATTCTGGAAGGTTCTGGGGTTTAAGGCCCTCTCCTTCTTCATGTTCGGAGGCTGCGTCTTCCTATTCCTCTGGGCGAACCTAAGGGTCGCCGGAGGAAGGAGGCTGTGGCCTCTGGCGACCCTGCTGGGAATCCTCATGGGGGCTGTGGCCGTCGGTTCCTGGGAGAGGGTGCTCATGTGGGCTTACAGCGTCCCGTTCGGATGTAAAGATCCCATATTCGGAAGGGATCTGGGGTTCTACATCTTCTCCCTCCCCTTCTACCGGCTGCTCTACAGGATCGGGCTCTGGACGACCTTCCTCGCCGTAGCCTCGGTGGGGAGCTTCTACCTCATGGGAAGGGGGATATGGGTGGGACCCTCGGGTCCCAGGCTCTCCCCGAAGGCCTCTAAGCACCTTTCGTTCCTTTTGGGGACCTTCTTCCTCCTGCTGGCCGTGGTCTATGCGCTCCGGCCTTACTTCCTCCTCTACTCCGAAAGGGGGGTCGCCTTCGGCGCAGGATACGCCGACCTCCACGGGACCCTTCCGGGATACAGGTTCCTGTTCGTGCTGTGCCTGGCCGGAGCCCTAAGGGCCATCTGGAACGTCCGGAGGCCCGGATGGAGGTGGATGGGGTACTTGGTCGGGGGGACCGTCGCCGGCGCCTTCGTCCTTACCGTGCTACTTCCTGGGTTCATCCAGCAGTTCTCAGTGAAGCCGAACGAACTTTCCAAGGAGGGCCCCTACATCTCCCACAACATCCGCTTCACTCGCCTGGCCTACGGGTTGGACCGTGTGAGGGAGGTCTCCTTCCCGGCGAAGAAGGCTCCGACCTCGGAGGAACTCCGAAGGGAGGAGGCCACACTTTCCAACATAAGGCTCTGGGACCATCGTCCCCTCATACAGACCTACAAGCAACTTCAGGAGATACGTCTTTACTACGACTTCAGGAACGTGGATGTGGACAGGTACGAGGTGGGGGGGAAGGTGGTCCAGGTTATGCTGGCGGCCAGGGAGATGACCTTGGATAAGCTCCCCCGAAGGGCCAGGACCTGGGTCAACGGACATTTAAAGTTCACCCACGGATACGGGATATGTATGAGCCCGGTGAACTTCGTCACCCCGGAGGGCCTGCCCGTGCTCTGGATAAAGGACATACCTCCAAGGAGCGACGTCGGACTTGAGGTCGAAAGGCCCGAGATCTACTACGGGGAGGCCACGGAGGACTACGTCCTCGTGTGCACCAAGACCCCTGAGTTCGATTACCCTATGGGGGACAAGAACGTGTATACAACATACGAAGGAAAGGGCGGGGTGCGGATCGGAGGGTTCTTAGGGAGGCTCGCCTTCGCTTGGAGGTTCTCGGACCTCAAGCTCGTCCTCTCCGGGTACATAACCTCGGAGACCAGGGTCCTGTTCCACAGGAGGGTGCCGGAGAGGGTGAGGACCGTAGCTCCGTTCCTGGAATACGACCACGACCCTTACGTGGTACTTGCGGACGGCAGGCTCTTCTGGTTTATAGACTCCTACACCACGACCGATATGTTCCCCTACTCCGAACCGGTGGAGTTCGGGGGGAGGAGGATAAACTACATCAGGAACTCCTGCAAGGTCGTGGTGGACGCCTACGACGGGAAGGTCAGCTTCTACGTCGTGGACCCCGACGACCCCTTGCTCAAGGTCTACCGCAGGGCCTTCCCGGAACTTTTCCTTTCCCTCTCGGACATGCCCCCCTCCCTCAGGGAGCACCTCAGGTACCCTTTGGACCTCTTCTCGGTCCAGGCAAGAATTTACAGCCTCTATCACATGGAGGACCCCCAGGTCTTCTACAACCAGGAGGACCTATGGGCCGTGCCCTACGAAATCTACGAGGAGGAACGTCAGGAGATGGTGCCGTACTACGTGTTCATGAGGCTACCGGGGGAGGAGGGGCAGGGATTCCTCCTCATGCTCCCCTTCACACCCAAGTCCAAGCCCAACATGGTCGCATGGATGGGGGCCCATTGCGACCCCGATAGGTACGGGGAGCTGGTGGTCTACAAGCTCCCTAAGGAGAAGCTCATATACGGCCCCATGCAGGTCGAGGCGAGGATAGACCAGGACCCCGAGATATCCAGGGAGTTCACCCTCTGGGGGCAGAAGGGGTCCTCGGTCATAAGGGGGAACCTTTTGGCCATCCCCGTGGGAAGGTCCTTCATCTACGTCGAACCGGTGTACCTCCAGGCCACGGGGAGCAAGATGCCCGAGCTTAAAAGGGTCATAGTGGCTGTGGGGGATGAGCTGGCTATGAGGCCGACGCTGAGGGAAGCTTTGGAGGCGGTCACGGGAGCAAGGCCGGCGGGTCCGAGGCCGGAGCTTGCCAGGAAGGCTCTGCTCATCTACGAAGGGGCCCTGAAGAAGCTTAAGCAGGGCGATTGGGCGGGATACGGGGAGAAGATGGAGGAGTTGGGCAAGGTGCTGAGGGAACTGGCAGGTTCCCAGGAGATGCATTAGCTATTGCTCTACCGTCTCAATGACAAAGGGATGCCTTTAATGTGTCCGCAGACCCAGCTTTTTCAGGCGCACCTCCTAAATCAGTGCGAACTCCATCCTTCGACCACGTATGCGCCCTCAAGAAGCAAGCTCCTTCCCTCGAAGCCGACAGCATACGGGAAACCCTTCTTTATCCCCGCAGCGCCGTACCTTCCCTCCCTGTCCAATGCCACGAGGTTCACCGAGACCTTCCCCTCCCTTTCGTATATCCTCCTTACGACCTCGAGGCAGGCCTCCTGGGGTGAGAGGCCCCTCCTCATGTGCTCCACGACGAGGAAGCAGGAGCAGTACCTCATTATGTCCTCCCCCCTGCCCGTGGCGGCCGCCCCTCCCACATCGTCGTCCACGTAAAGCCCGGCCCCGACTATGGGGGAGTCCCCCACCCTGCCCGGAAGCTTGTACGCCGAACCACTCGTAGAGCAGCCCGCTGCCATGTTGCCCTCTCCGTCCAGGACCACGAGCCCTATGGTGTCGTGGGCATCCTTCCACTCCCTCCACTTCCTGCGGCTTTCCTCCGTGGTTAGGTCCTGCTTCCTGAACCCGTGTTCCAGGGCGAACTTGAGTGCCCCCTCCCCCACGAGGAGCACATGTTGGGTCTCCTCCATCACCTTCCTGGCCACGGATATGGGATGCAGCACGTCCCTCAGGGCCGCCACCGCCCCCACCCTTAGGGTCTTCCCCTCCATTATCGCTGCATCCAGCTCGACCACTCCCTCAGAGTTAGGTAAGCCCCCCAAGCCGACGCTGTCGACTTCGGGGTCCGCCTCCACCACCTTTATCCCCGCCTCCACAGCGTCCAGGGCCGTCCCGCCTTCCCTCAGGGCCTTCATGGCCCCTTCTACCGCCTTCTTTCCGAACCTCCAGGTCGCTACAGCAGCAGGTCCACCCATGTCCCCTCCTTTCAGAACTCCAGCATCTTCCGGAATTTCCTGAACCTCTCCTCGACGTCCTCGAGGGTCAAGCCCGTAAGACCTTCGAGCCCGAACCCCTCCACGCAGAAGGAGGCCAACACAGTCCCGTACGCCATGGCCCTCCTGAGCGTCCGGTCGGAGGGGGTGCCCGCCCTTGCGAGGTAACCCAAGGTCCCGCCGGCGAAGGTGTCGCCCGCTCCCGTGGGGTCTAAGACCTTCCTCACGGGGAAGGCCGGAAGCAGGAAGGGCCCTTCGTCCGAGAAGAGCACCGCACCGTGCTCCCCCCTCTTCACCACGACCCACCTCGGTCCCATCCCGGCCACGACCTCGGCGGCGTCCACCGGGTTCCTCCTCCCGGAAAGTTCCCTGACCTCCTCCTCGTTGAGCACGGCCATGTCGACACGGGAGAGGACCTCGGAAAGCGCATCCCTCTTTCCCCTTATCCAGAAGTCCATGGTGTCGCAGGCAACGAACTTCCTCCCCTCCACCTGCTCTAAGACCGCAAGCTGGAGCTCGGGGTCTATGTTAGCCAAGAAGACGAAAGGGGTGTCACGGTACGGAGGGGAAAGCTCCGGCCGGAAGTCCTGGAAAACGTTGAGCTGTGTGTCCAAGGTGCGGCGCAGGTTCGGGTCCTCGCCGTACTCCCCGACCCACCTGAAGGTCCTGCCGGGGACGACCCTGAGGCCCGAAAGGTCCACGCCCCGCTCCCTCAGGGGGACGAGGGCGGACGTGGGGAAGTCCTCCCCCACGACACCCACCACCCTCACGGGGGCCCAGAGGCTCGCGGCCGCCGAGAAGTACAGCCCTGAACCTCCGGGCATCTCCTCCCTCTTCCCGTAAGGGGTGTACACCGTGTCCAACGCCACCGAACCCACGACCAATACTTGACACATCCGTCCTCCGCAAGGAGGAAGCAAAATAACAAAATCCTTATCCCTTGTCAAGCCCTTAACGGTCTTATTGACAATTCGAACCTCAGGTAGTATCATAGAAGCTGTCCCGGAGGCATGATGAAGAAGCTTAAGTTCGTCTTAGCCGTCGCCGCAGCCGCCCTCGGGCTTTCTTACCTTATCTTAATGGGCCTCAGAGGAGCGAAGGTCTACTATCTGAGGGTCGAGGAGCTTCTAAGCTCCCCGGAGCTTTGGGGCAAAAGGGTGAGGGTCGAGGGGGAGGTCGTGCCGGGAAGTGTGAAGAGGGGGAAAAACTTGGAGTTCCAGATGGCCGGAGGAGGAAGACGGGTCCGGGTGATACACACTGGACCCGTACCCCCCCTCTTCGGGGAGGGGAAGCACGTCGTAGTGGAGGGGACCTACAGCCGGAAGGAGAAGGCCTTCCTCTCAGGGAAGATTTTGACCAAGTGTCCCTCGAAGTACGAGGCCGGAAGATGAACGTAGGACAGATATTGCTGTGGCTGTGCCTTCTGTCGTCGGTCTTCGCTTCCATCTCCGGGGTCCTGGGGTCGAAGAGGGCCGATTGGGCGAGGGTGGGAAGGTTTTCCTCCGTGGCCGTATTTTCCCTTTCTTCCTCTGCTCTGGTCATCTTAGCCCTGGCCTTCCTCGGGGACGACTTCTCCTTCAGGTATGTGGCCCTCCACTCCTGTTACGACCTTCCTTGGGTCTACAAGCTGACGGCGGTCTGGGCAGGTCAGGAGGGGTCGCTGCTCTTCTGGCTCTGGGTCCTTTCCGCTTTCTCCCTCACCTTCCTGCTGAGGAACCGAGACCGTCTTTCGGACGGGGCCCTTCCCGTACTTTCGCTCGTACAGACCTTCTTCTGCCTGCTCGTCCTCAGGAGCGACCCCTTCTTAAAGCTCCCCTTCGTTCCGGAGGACGGCAGGGGCCTCAACCCCCTCCTCGAAAGCCCCTGGATGGTCCTCCATCCCCCGAGCTTATATTTAGGTTACATAGGTTTCACCGTTCCGTTCGCCCTGAGCTTGGCCGGGGTCGCATCTGGGGACGAGGCATGGATGGAGCGCTCCAAGAGGTGGTTCCTCTTCTCCTGGACTTTCCTGACCTTGGGGATCCTCACGGGGATGAAGTGGTCGTACGTGGTGCTCGGATGGGGGGGATACTGGGCATGGGACCCCGTGGAGAACGCATCCCTCATGCCCTGGCTCACCGCCACGGCCTTCCTGCACTCCCCTCCTCGGAGGAAATCCTGGAGCTTCTTCCTCGTGGTCGTCACTTTCGAGCTGACGATCTTCGGGACCTTCCTTACAAGGAGCGGGTTCGTGTCGTCGGTCCACGCTTTCGCCCGCTCCCCCTTGGGGTACTACTTCCTCGCCTTCATCTTGCTTTCGGGGGGCTCGGCCGGGTGGATCGGCCTCAGGGGAAGGGGGAAGGAGAGGTCGGAGGGAGGGATTATGTTTCTGAGCGGACTCGTCCTCTGCGCCCTGTGCCTGGTCACTTTCCTCGGCACGATCTTCCCGGCCGTATCCGAGCTCCTCTCGGGGAGGAGGATGGCGCTCGGACCTGGTTTCTTCAACACGATCTTCGCCCCCTTAGGCTTGTCCGTGTTCCTCCTTTTCGGGATCTGCAGGAAGGGCTTAAAATCTCCCCTTCCTCTGGGCATTTCGGCCCTTTCGCTTTACTTAGTGCTGAGGCTCGGGGCCAGGGGTCCGTACCCCATATTGGCCGCCCTGTTCGGAGGCTTCGCCCTCGGAAACGTGTTACTGCAGGCCCTTCGCTTCCTGAGGTCGGGCGACTTCGGAAGGTTCGGGAGGGACCTCGTCCACATCGGCACGGTCATCTTCGCCTTCGGCGCCTATTGTTCCTCGCTCGGGACGGAGGAGGAGGTGGAGGGCGTGGGCCCGGGGGAGGACTTTCGGTTCGGGGGATACGATTTCACCCTGGAGGGCTTCTCCCCCGAGCCTAAAAGGGGCAGAATGCTTTTGAAGGCAAAGCTAAGGGTGAAGGAAGGAAGGGAGGAGTTCACCCTCTCACCCGGGATGGAGTTCTACGAAGGTGGACAGACGACTTATAAGGTGGAAGTGCGCTCAGGGCTCCTGAAGGACCTATACGTCGCCATGACCGAAGTGACCAGGGATGCGGCGAGCTTCTACCTGAAGGTGGTGCCTGGGGCAAGCTTTATATGGTCGGGAGGATGCCTGGTCCTGGCAGGGGCGTTTCTGTCCCTCGTAAGGAGGAAGCATGCGGCTTTCCGCTAACATAGCGGACCTTTTGATCTTCCTCGTACATCTCTACCGGAAGCTCCTCTCCCCCCTCAAGCCCCCATCCTGTAGGTTCCATCCCACATGCTCCGAGTATGCCATCCTCGCTATAAGGAAGCATGGGCCCATAAAGGGCCTTCTGAGGTCGCTTTGGAGGGTGCTTCGCTGCAATCCTCTGTACAGAGGAAACTTAGTAGATTTCCCGTAGCCGTCATCTCAGCCCCATCTGGTACACCGCAGCGCAGAGCGCGGAGCAGTCCCCGAGCCTTTCCCCGAGGCCCGTGGGCACTATCCTGCAGTGCCCGGCGTGTCCCGGCATGGATTCCCTCATCACCACCTCCCTCGCAGGGCCGAGCCAGAGTTCCCCGAGCCTGTGGGCGAGGGAACCAACGACGATGATGTCCGGTGCCAGGAGGTCTATGAGCATCGAAAGCCCCCTGCCTAAGACCTCCCCCGACCTCCTCACCACGGCGAGGGCCTCCGGGTCCCCGGAACGGGCGAGTTCGGCTATCTCCTTGGCGGTGACCTCGCCGAACCTGCAGGGGAACATGTAGCGTGCGAGCTTGGCTATCCCCACGCCCCCACAGAAGGCCTCCCAGCTTCCGACCTTGCCGTGGGCGAAGGGGCCGTGGTCTGCCATCCTCCAGTGCCCGCACTCCCCCGCCCACCCGAAGGCCCCCCTGTAGAGCCTCCCTCCGAGTATCATCCCCGCCCCGAGTCCCGTGCCGGGCGTGAGGAACACCACGTTCTCGGCCCCCTTGGCCGCGCCCCAGTACCACTCCGCCAGGGCCCCGCACTTAGCGTCGTGCTCCACGTATGCGGGTATCCCGAGCTCCCTCTGAAGTATCTCCTTCAAGGGCACGTCGTCCCATCCGGGGAGGTTCGCAGGGCCCAGTATCCTGCCCTCCTCGGCCAGGAGGGGCCCCCCTATGGACACGCTCGCCACATCGGCCCCGAGCTTCGAAAGGAGCTTCCGGGCCGACTCCAACATCCGGGATATCATGTACCCCGGCCCCCTGTGGGCCTCGGAGGGGAACTCCTCCCTTGCGGTTACCTCCCCCTCCTCGTTCCCCACCACCACCGCCGTCTTTGTACCTCCGACGTCGAACCCTAATATCCTCACTTGGGTATGAAACATCTCAAGAAGTTATGGCCCCACCTCGCCCCCTCCCAGAACCTATCCCCGGAGAGCACCGGGTCCTCGTGCTCCACGCTCACCCCACCTTCAAATCCCACGTCCAAAAGTGCCCTGAAGAAGGCCCTCCAGTCCAGCTCACCAAGTCCGGGGATCCTGAACCTCCCCCATCCCTCCTTACCGTATATCCCGAACCTCTGGAGCTCGTCCTTCAATATCTCCGTGTCCTTGGCGTGGACGTGGTATATCCTTTCCCCGAACTCGTATATCAGGGGTATGGGGTCTATGAACTGGAGGAGGAGGTGCGAAGGGTCGAACTCCAACCCCAGCGCAGGGCTCGGGACCTTCCCGAAGACGGCTTCCCAGTCGGCGGGCGTGAAGAAGCCCCCTCCCCTAAAGTTCTCGAAGGCTATCTTGAGCCCGAGCCCCTCGGCCTTCTCGGCTATGGGGCCGAAGGTTTCCCCGAAGTCATCTATGAGGTCCCTGACGCTTCCGGCCTCCCCCCTGCCGGGGAAACCCGTCACCACCCCTACCTCAAGCTCGGAGGCGAGGTCCAGGAGCTTATGCCAGTAGTCCACCTGCTTCTTCCTCTCCTCCGCATCCGGGACCAGCGGGTTCCCGTAGAATCCCAAGGCCGTGACCTCCAGGCCGAGCCTCCTCGCCTCCCGGACCGCTTCTTCCACGGTCTCGGGCCTGCCAGCGTCCAGGGGCCTTCCGGGGCCGGTGGAGAACGAGACCGAGTCGTACCCTATATCGGCGATCCTCCTCAAGGCCCCAGGGTCTCCCGTGAGCATGCCCAGCTTCATCTTTCCTCCTTTTTGGCTGAGGCCCTCTCGTTACCCTCAAAGCGCATGGAGCGCGTCATATGGCCTTCCTTGGGTTACCTCTCCCGCAGGAACGCCGCCGCCAACCTTATCATAAGTGCGGCAGTACCAAATATATATCTGGCATCCCTCAGCAGGTAAGCCGAGAACCTCAGGAACCTCGCCAAGCTTAAGTTCCTCAGGAATACGCCGAGGACCCCGAGCACGGCGGCAGCTATAAGCATCAAGGGAAGCCTTCCCTTCATCTTATGAACTCCTCGATATCTCCCGGGCTGGGGGATATTCCGTGCAGAGAAGGTAAAGTGGAGGCTCGTCCTCCTCTATCTCCGGGAACCTCCCCACAGGTTCTAAGAAGAAGTTGTCCGTGGCGTCGTCGTTCACGGACGACACCTCTCCGACCAAGACCTTCCCCCCTCCTTCCTCACCGTAGAATGTATGGTACACCTCCTGCTCCACGGTTATGCTCTCGCCGGGTTCCAGGACCACCCTCCCCCTCGGCGGAAGCTCCCTCAGGACGCCGTCTACGGACACCTTCAAGGGCTCGTCCGAAAGTCCCCCGTCCGGAGCCTTGAGAGCAAGCTCCATAACGAGCCTTCCCCCTCCTCTCACTATTATGTCCTCCATCTTGCTCTTATGGTAATGCCACGGCGTGACCTGCCCCGGTCCTACCACCAACACCTTCTCCGCATAGGGCTTCCGGTAGCGGGGGTCGTAGATGTTTCCGTTGCGCAGGGTGAACAGGAGGAGCCCCACCCTCCGGAAATCTCCCGAACCGAAGTCTGTTACGTCCCATCCCAGCCTGTTGTCCCTTATCTCGTCCGCCTCGTGCCCCTTCCTCCTCCACTCCTCCGGACTCCAGAAGGCGAAAGGAGGAAGGTGGAAGCCCTGCTCCCTGAAGAACTCCACGGCCTCCCGCATGAGCCCGTTTATCTCCGAGCGCTTCATCTTTCCCTCCTATTCCATGCGGAGGAAAAGCCAGGCCCCGGCCCCTCCGAAGATGATGTTCCCGAGCCAGGCCGCCAAGGCGGGCGGAAGCACCTCCTCCCTCCCCATGACCTGTCCGGCTCGGACTGCGCTGTAATATAAAAAGGACACCAGAAGGCTCAACCCGAAGCCCACCACCTTCCCGGTCCCCCTCCTTCCGACGCCCAGGGGAAGCCCTAAGAGCACAAGGATGAGGTTGGCGAACGGGAAGGAGATCTTGAGGTGGAGGTCCACCTCCCACCTCCTGCTCGGCCTTCCTATGCGCCTCAGCCTCTCTATATACCTCCTCAACTCCCAGAACCCCATCCTCTCGGGATGCTCCCTACCCCTCGCAAAGTCCTCGGGAAGGAGGGAGCGGATGGGGGCGTCCATGACCTCGAACTTCCTCAGCACCTCCCCCTCGTCCCCGAAGGTCCTCTCCCAGCCCTCGTACAGCACCCACCTTCCGTCCTTCCAGATCATCCGCTTCGCATCTATGCGCCTGTACAGATGGTCCCCCCTGTACTGCTGGACCGAGACGTCGCTGGCCTCCTCGTCCTTTGCATCGTACCTCCCCACGAAGACCACCGTCCCCTCCCCCTCTTGGAGGAAGAGTCCCCTCAGCCTCGCCGGGCGGTTCCTCCTGTACGCCCCGAGGTGCATCCTCCTGTCGTTGGCCTCAGGGACTACCATCTCCCCGAAGGCCATGGCGAAGACGCTCACAAGGAAGGCGAAGGCCAACAGAGGAAGGAACGCCCTTTTAAGCCCCAGCCCCGAGGCCCTCATAGCCACGAGTTCCCCGCTTCGGGAGAGCTGGCCCACGGAAAATAGGGCCGAAAGGAGCATTCCCACGGGAAGCACCAGGACCAAGATGTAGGGGAGGTAGTAAAGGTAATAGAGCCCAACCTCCTTGGGGGGTACACGTCTGTCTACGAAGCGGTCTATGTTCTCCACCAGATCTACGACCACGAAGAGGAGGAGGAAGGCCAGGAGGGACCAGGAGAGGAACTTGGAAAAAACCCAAAGGATGTAACGCCCGAGGATGCGCACCTAACCGGCTCCTAAAATTTGGCGGAGGGCGGGGGACTCGAACCCCCAAGGGCTTTCGCCCGGCGGCTTTCAAGGCCGCTGCCTTGCCGATTAGGTCTAGCCCTCCGTTTTCATAAGATACATACTTAGATGCCGACTGTCAAGATTTCCCCCTTGCGCAATAAAGTAATATGTATTATATTAAACTTTCGAAATTCAAGAGTGGGCCGAAGCCCACTCTTTTCAGTATGAGGCTATGAGGGCCGAGATCCTGGAGAAGGTGCGCTCGCTTGTGGTTCCGATCCTGGAGAGGGAAGGGTTCGAACTTGTGGACCTGAAGCTCGGAGGGGTCGGAAGGGGAAGGGTTCTGCGCATATTCATACACAGGCCGGGAGGTGTGAGCATAGAAGATTGTGTCAGGATAAGCCGTATGGTGGAGGACAGGCTCGATATGGAGGACCCCATCCCCGGCTCCTACACCTTGGAGGTTTCCTCCCCCGGCCTGGACCGCCCGCTCAGGACGCCTTCGGACTTCGCCCGGGTCGTGGGGGAGAGGATAAGGCTCACGATGAAGGGAGGTATAAGGCCCGGGGTCGTGGAGGGGAAGTTGCTCGAAGTAGGGGAGGACGGCCTGACCTTGGAGACAGAAGAGGGGGCGACCAGATTCCCCTTCGAGGATATAGCACAGGGAAAGGTGGAGGTGTTCTGATGACGAGATCCGGAAATTGGGAGATAGCGGAGGCCTTAGAGCAGATAGCCAAGGATAGAAGCGTGGACCTGGACCTCGTGGTGGAGACGCTCAAGCTCGGGCTCCTCTCGGCAGCGAAGAAACGTTTCGGGACAGCGGAGAACATAGAGGTCGAGGTGGACCCCAAGTCCGGAAGGATAGAGATGTACGCTAAAAGGAGGGTGGTAGAGGGGGAGCCGGCCTCCCCGGACGAGATATCCTTGGAACAGGCCCTTAAGATAGATCCAGAGGCCGAGGTGGGAGGGGAGGTCGTAGAACCTCTGAACTTCGCCGACTTCGGCAGGAACGCCATCCTCATGACCAAACAGATACTCATACAGAGGATAAGGGAGGCGGAGAGGGAAAGGCTCTACGGCGACTTCCAGAAGCGCATAGGGGAGATAGTCACGGGAAGGGTCCAGAAGGTGGAGAGGGGGGAAGTGATAGTGAACCTCGGCAGGACCGAGGGCATAATGCCCCCCTCGGAACAGGTGAGGAGGGAGAGGTACCATCAGGGGGACCAGATAAGGGCTTACATATTGGAGGTCCGCAAGACCACCAAAGGGCCGCAGGTCATACTCTCCCGTTCGCATCCTAACTTCCTCAAGAAATTGTTCTACATAGAGATACCTGAGGTATACGACGGCATAGTTCAGATAAGGGCGGTCGCCAGGGAGGCAGGCGAGAGGGCCAAGGTTGTGGTCTCGTCCGCCGACCCGAACGTGGACCCAGTGGGGGCATGTGTGGGCATGAAGGGGGTGCGCATCCAGTCCATAGTCAGGGAGCTCGGAAACGAGCGCATAGACATCATCCCCTGGAGCGACGATCCCAAGGAGCTTTTAGCCAACGCCCTGGCCCCGGCCACCGTCCGCAGGGTGGAGGCCTTCCCCGAGGAGGGCCGCCTCGTGGCGATAGTCCCTGAGGACCAGATATCCCTGGCCATAGGCCGCTCCGGCCAGAACGCCCGCCTGGCCGCCGCCCTCCTTCCGGGTTGGAAGGTGGACATAATGACCGAGGAGAGCTTCTACCGTAGGCAGCGCATGAGGGAGCTTTTAGAGGAGGCCCTGAAGGAGATAGGGGAGGAGGAACTCGTGCCGGAACTTAAAAGCCACGACCTCTTCTCCCCCGAGGTGCTGGCGGCCACGGAGCCGGAGAGGCTTGAGGAGTCCCTCGGCATAGAGAGGTCCCGTGCCGAGGCCGTAGTGGCCAAGGCGAGGGAACTTACGGAAGGAGCTGAGGAGTGAGAAGGCCGGAGGATTACCTCGGGATAGCTGCGAGGGCGGGCAAGGTGGCCGCAGGGAGGACGGCCGCCGAGATTGCCCTGAGGAAGGGGAGGGGACGCCTGGTGCTCCTGGCCAAGGAGTGCGGTAAGGACGTCCGCAAGCGCTTCTCCAAGCTGGCAGAGACCTTCGGGGTGCCGGTGGTAGTGGTGGACCTGGACATCGGAAGGGCCATAGGGAGGCCGGGCAAGGTAGTTGCCGTCGTTACGGATGCAGGCCTGGCGGGACAGGTCCTATCTTCGATCGAAAAGGAGGTGGAAGTATAGTGGAGACCAAAAGGGTATATCAACTGGCCAAGGAATACGATGTGTCCAGCGAGGCCCTCCTCAGCCTGCTCAAGTCCGGAGGGTTCAAAGTACACGGCCATATGAGCGTGGTCACCGAGGAGATGGAGGACTGGGTCAGGCGAAAGTTTCAGGAGGAGAAGAGGTCCTCCATACAGGAGATGGAAAGGAGGAAGGCCTTCGCCTCCCGCCCCTCCGAAAGGACCGCCCCTAAGCGCAAGAGGCGCAGGAGGAGGCGTTCTAAGGAGGAGCTGAGGGAGGCCGTGAGGGTGGAACTCAGCTCCATGAGGGAACCTCCTAAGGCCCAGAGACACGCCGACGAACGCAGGAAGAGGCGCGGGAAGCGCCGTGGACCTACGAGGGAGGAGGTCGAAGAGAGCATCCGCCGCACCTTGGCCACTATGGAGATGGGAAAGGCCCGCACGAGGCGACACAGGGAGAAGGGAGAGGAGAAGGAGGAGGCCGAGGAGAGGAAGGTGCTCAAGGTGAGCGAGTTCACCTCGGTCGCCGAACTCGCCGAGAGCATGGGGGTCTCCCCCTCCGAGGTCATAACTAAATGTCTCCAGATGGGGCTTATGGTCACCATCAACCAGCGGCTGGACATGGAGACCCTGTCGATGGTGGCGGAGGAGTTCGGGTACGAGGTGGAACTTATGGAGGAGTACGAGGAACTCGGGGAGGAGGAGGTCCCCGAAGGCGAACTTGAACCCCGTCCGCCCGTGGTCACGGTGATGGGACATGTGGACCACGGCAAGACCACCCTCCTGGATTACATCCGAAAGACCAACGTGGTAGCGGGAGAGTCGGGGGGCATAACCCAGCACATAGGAGCCTACGAGGTCTCCGTGGACGGAGGGAAGGTGACCTTCCTGGATACCCCCGGCCACGAAGCCTTCACAGCTATGAGGGCCAGGGGGGCCAGGGTCACCGATATAGTCGTCTTAGTCGTGGCGGCGGACGACGGGGTGCAGCCCCAGACAGTCGAGGCCATAGACCACGCAAGGGCAGCCGGCGTCCCCATAGTGGTCGCCATAAACAAGATCGACCTCCCCACTGCCAACCCCGAGAGGGTCAAGCGCCAGCTTTCGGAATATGGCCTCATCCCCGAGGAGTGGGGGGGGAAGACCATCATGGTAGAGGTCTCGGCGAAGACGGGCCAAGGTGTGGACCAGCTCCTCGAGACCTTGGTACTTATGGGAGAAATGCTTGAACTCAAGGCCAACCCGGGCTGCAGGGCGAGGGGGGTCGTGGTGGAGGCCAAGCTCGACAAGGGCAGGGGGCCCGTGGCCACGGTGCTCGTCCAGGAGGGCACCCTACATGTAGGCGACCCGTTCGTCGTGGGGTTATACAGCGGGAGGGTGAGGGCCCTCTTAGATGAGAGGGGCAACCCGAAGGAATCGGCTGGTCCTTCCACCCCGGTGCAGGTCTTGGGCATAGACGGAGTACCTCAGGCCGGGGACACTTTCGCAGTGACCGAGACCGAGGCTGAGGCCAGGGAGATAAGCAGGAGGAGACAACAAAGGCACAGGGAACAGGAGTACAGGAGGGCCCGTCGCATAACCTTGACCGACCTCGGCCGAAGGATAGAGGAGGGGGAGGTCAAGGAGCTGAGGCTCATAGTGAAGGGCGACGTGGACGGCTCGGTGGAGGCTCTCTCGGACGCCCTCATGGCCCTGGAGGACGAGAAGGTGAAGGTGCAGATAATCAGGAAGGGCGTGGGGGCGATCTCAGAATCCGACGTGCTCCTCGCCTCCGCCTCCGACGCCGTCATAGTCGGCTTCCATGTGAGACCAGACCAAAGGGCGAGGGAGCTTGCATCCCAGGAGGGGGTGGACGTAAGGACCTACAACGTGATATACGAAGCCGTGGAGGACATAAAGGCCGCCATGTCGGGGCTCCTTCCTCCCGAGCGCAAGGAGGAGATATTGGGCACAGCCGAAGTCCGTCAGACCTTCAGGATACCCGGGGTCGGCGTGGTGGCTGGGTGCTACGTCCAGTCCGGCCTCATAAGGAGGGGGGCCTCCGTCAGGGTGCTGAGGGACAACGTGGTCGTCTACGAGGGGGAGATAGCTTCCCTTAAGAGGTTCAAGGAGGATGTGAGGGAGGTCCAGGCCGGGTACGAGTGCGGCGTGGGGATAAAGGACTTCCAGGACGTAAAGGTAGGCGACGTCCTCGAGGTGTATCAGGTGGTGGAGGTTCCGAGGGAGGCTTAGATGCTCGTGGGAACCTGCGAGATAGAGCTCCTCTTTCCGGGAAGTCGTTCGCTCAAGGAGAAGAGGTTCGTCATGAAGAGCATCAAGGACCGGATAAGGGCCCGCTTCAACGTCTCCGTGGCCGAGGTGGACGGACATGGCCTACGGCAGAGGGGTGCTTTGGGGGTGGCGGTGGCCGCCTCGGAGTCGGGATACATCCACAAGGTCATATCCCAGGTCGTCAAGTTCGTAGAGGGCGATGGGAGGGTGGAGGTTCTGGACTACAGGGTGGAGGTGCTATGAGCTTCTCGAGGATGGAGAGGGTAGGAAGCCTTCTCCGCAGGGAGATCTCAGCCGTCCTTAGGACCAAGGTCAAGGACCCCAGGGTGAGGTCCGTAGCTGTTACGGGAGTGGAGGTGACCGAGGACCTGAGGCATGCGAGGGCGTATGTGAGCGTCATGGGTTCCCCTCAGGAGCAGAAGGAAGCCATTGAAGGCCTCAACCGGGCGTCCAAATTCATCCGTGCCGAACTTGGAAGGAGGTTGAGGATAAAGAGGGTACCTGAGATAGCGTTCCTCAGGGACACATCCTACGAATATGGGGCGCACATCGAGGAGCTCCTCAGGAAGGTGCGGGAGGAAGCTTGAGGGCTTTTTAGTCGTGGACAAGCCCGAAGGATGGACTTCGCACGACGTCGTGGCCTGGGTGAGGAGGAAGCTGAAGGTTGGCAAGGTCGGACACACGGGGACCTTGGACCCTTCGGCCACGGGGGTCCTCGTGTTGGCCCTGGGCCAGGCCACGAAGTTCATACCCTTCCTGGACGAGTCCGAGAAGGAGTACATCGTGACCCTGCGCCTCGGCGTGACCACAGACACCGACGATGCGGAGGGAAGGGTCGTGGGAACTTGCGAGGTGCCGGATGGGCTCACGAGGGAAGATTTCGAGGAGGTCTGTCGGAGGTTCGAAGGGGACATCCTTCAACGCCCTCCTGCCTTCTCCGCAGTCCACTACAAGGGCCGGAGGTCCTACGAACTTGCGAGGGCAGGGCAAAGCCCCGACCTTCCCCCCCGCAGGGTGAGGATAGGCAGGATCGAGGTCCTGGACTTCCGTCCTCCCTCGGTCAGGCTCAAGGTCGTCTGCTCTAAGGGTACGTACATAAGGGCCCTGGTGAGGGACATAGGCGAGGCCTTGGGATGCGGGGCGCACGTGGAGGCCCTCGTCCGCACCCGTTCCGGTCCCTTCCGGCGGGAAGGGGCCGTCCCCTTGGACGAAGTCCCTCATCTCGCATCCGAAGGGAACCTCCCCTTGGTCCCCGTGGGCGAGGCGCTCGGCCTGCCGGAAGTTGAGCTGCCCTCCAAGGAGGCCAGGTCCTTCCTCCACGGCGGCAGGGTTCCGGGCGAGCAGGAGGGGAGGGTGGCGGTCTACTCGCAGGAGGGGTGGTTCTTAGGTGTGGGCGAGGGGAGGGAAGGAAGGATAAGGCCCTTGAGGGTGGTCTCGCTATGAAGTTGGTGAAGGGCGGAGCTGAGCTTCCCGAAGGACCCGTGGTCGTAACCATGGGGAACTTCGACGGGGTCCACCTGGGCCACAGGAGGACCATCTCCTTCACCCTGAAGAGGGCGGAATCCTCGGGGGGTGCGGGCCTCGTCCTCACCTACGAGCCCCACACCAGGCTCGTGGTCTCACCTCCCGAGGGGCCCTTCCTCCTCACAACCCTGGAGGAGAAGCTCCTGAGGCTCTCGGAGCTCGGGGTGGAGTATGTGGCCTCCCTCCCGTTCGGGAGGAAGGTAGCAGGTATGGACCCCGAGGAGTTCGCAAGGAAGGTCCTGGTCGAGGAATGGAGGGCGGACGAGGTCGTGGTGGGATACAACCACCGCTTCGGAAGGGGAGGAAAGGGCAGCCCCTCGCTCCTGAGGAAGCTCGGCGAGGATATGGGCTTCGCCGTACATGTGGTGGGGCCGGTCTTGGCGGAGGGGGACGTGATAAGCAGCACCAAGATAAGGAAGCTGGTGAGGGAAGGGAAGGTGGAGGAAGCCTACCGCCTCCTCGGAGCACCTTTCGTAATATCCGGCACCGTGGTCCACGGGGACGGAAGGGGAAGGAAGATAGGCTATCCCACAGCTAACTTGGCCGTGCCAGGTCGTAAACTGCTGCCTGCCGACGGGGTCTACGCGGTCAGGGTCAAGCTCGAAGGGGAGGCCTTCCCAGGAGTTATGAACGTGGGCACGAGGCCGAGCTTCGGGGGGAAGGAGCGCTCCTTAGAGGTCCACATAATAGGCTTTGGGGGTGAGCTTTATGGAAGGAAGTTGCTGTGCGAGGTCCTCACGAGGCTCAGGGAGGAGAGGAAGTTCGAGGACGTGGAAAGCCTGAGGAACCAGATAGCCCAGGACCTGGAAAGGGCCAGGATGTTAGCTGGGGAGCGACGATAGCTAAGGAGGGAAGATGCCCCTGACGAAGGAGGAAAAGGAGAGGATCTTAAGGGAGTTCGGAAGGAAGGAGGGGGACACCGGCTCCCCCGAGGTGCAGATAGCCCTGCTCACGGCCAGGATCCAGCAGCTCACCAGGCACCTACAGGAACATAAGAAGGACCACCACAGCCATAGGGGGCTGCTGAAGCTCGTGGGGAGGAGGAGGAGGTTCCTGCGCTACCTTTACAGGAAGGACCCGGAGAGGTACTCACAACTCATAGAGCGGCTCGGAATAAGACATTCGGTATAGGAGGATGAGGTAGCATGATACACAGGGTAGAGATGGAATGGGCCGGAAGGATACTCTCCCTGGAATCCGGGAGGGTGGCCCGTCAGGCCGACGGGGCTGTCCTCGTGAGGTACGCCGATACCATGGTCCTTGCGACGGTGGTGCGGTCGAAGGAGCCAAGGGAGGACGTGGACTTCCTTCCCCTCACCGTGGAGTTCAGGGAGAGGATGTACGCCGCAGGCAGGATACCTGGGGGGTTCTTCAAGAGGGAGGGAAGGCCTTCCGAACAGGAGGTTCTGGCCTCCCGGATGATAGACCGCCCCATAAGGCCCTTGTTCCCTGAGGGATACAGGAACGAAGTGCAGATAATGGTCACGGTGCTCTCCTCCGACCAGGAGAACGATGCCGACCTTTTGGGTCTGATAGGTGCGTCCGCAGCCCTGGCCATCTCCCCCATCCCGTTCCCCGAGATAGTGGGGGCCGTGAGGATGGGGCTTATAGACGGCCAGTTCGTGGTGAACCCAACCTTCTCCGAGCTCGAGGAGAGCGCCCTCGACCTCGTGGTGGCCGGGCTCAGGGACGGCAGGGTGGTGATGCTCGAGGCCGGGGCCAAGGAGGTACCCGAAGGAGAAATGGCAGAGGCCATAGGCCTGGCCCAGGAGGAGGTAAGGAAGGTCTGCGAGCTACAGGACGAGCTTGTGAAGGCGTGCGGTAGGGAAAAGGAGCCCGTCCCCCAAGTTTCCGTGGACCCGGAACTTAAAGCTGCTGTCGAGGAACTCGCCAGGGACGAGGTGCGCAGGGCCAGCACAATACCCGCAAAGCTCGAACGCCAGGAGGCCCTAGACGAGATATTCCGCAGGACCTGCGAGGAGCTTTCGGAACGGTTCCCGGACTCCGAAGGGGAGATAGCACGCATAATCTCCGATATAGAAAGGGAAGAGGTCAGGAGGATGATATTGGAGGAAGGGAGGAGGCCCGACGGGAGGGCTCCCGATGAGCTCAGGCCCATAACCTGCGAGGTGGGACTCCTCCCAAGGACCCACGGTTCCGCACTCTTCACCAGGGGGGAGACCCAGGCGTTGGCCGTGACCACGCTCGGCACAAAGATGGACGAGCAGAAGATAGAGGCCCTGGAGGGGGAGTCCTGGAAGAGCTACATGCTCCATTATAACTTCCCCCCCTTCTGCGTCGGGGAGGTCAGGCCCCTAAGGGGGCCAAGCCGTCGGGAGATAGGCCACGGGGCCCTGGCCGAGAGGGCCATCCAACCCGTGATACCCTCCGAGGAGGTCTTCCCCTACACGATCCGGATAGTCTCGGACATACTGGAGTCCAACGGTTCCTCCTCCATGGCCACGGTCTGCGCTGGTTCCCTTTCTCTTATGGACGCAGGGGTCCCCATAAAGACGGCCGTGGCCGGGGTCTCCGTGGGGCTCGTGAAGGAGGGGGAGAGGGAGGTCCTCCTCACCGACATAGCTGGGGCAGAGGACCACTGTGGGGACATGGACTTCAAGGTCGCCGGCACGAAGGACGGCATAACCGCCATACAGATGGACCTGAAGGTGCACGGGATATCGTTGGACCTCGTAGTCAGGGCCCTGGAGCAGGCCAGGGCCGCAAGGGCGGAGATATTGGACGCCATGGCCAGGACCCTCCCGAGGCCCAGGGAGGAGCTGTCCATCTACGCACCGAGGGTCCTCACCCTCCGCATAAGCCCCTCCAAGATAGGGGAGGTGATAGGCCCGGGGGGTAAGGTCATAAGGGAGATAACGGAGAAGACCGGAGCCACGATAGACATAGAGAACGACGGCACAGTCTTCATAGCAGCGAGCGATCCGTCCGCCGGGGAGGCGGCCAAGGAGTGGATAGAACGCATAGTCGCCGAGCCCGAGATAGGGAAGGTCTACGAGGGGACGGTCACCAAGGTAGTACCCTTCGGAGCCTTCGTGGAATTTATGCCCGGCAAGGAGGGCCTGGTGCACATATCGGAGCTGGACATAGGGAGGGTGCGCCAGGTCGGCGACGTCGTGAAGGAGGGGGATAAGGTCTCGGTGAAGGTCACGGGCATAGACGAGCAGGGGAAGGTCCGCCTCAGCAGGAAGGCCGTCTTAGAGGAACAGCTCAAGAACGCCCCTCCCGTCCACGAGAGGGTGAAACGTTTCATCAGGGACGACAGGAGGAGGAGATGAGGGCTAGGGACGGTGCGGAGGCGCACTCCGAGGTAAGGGGCGTCCTCCCCACCGGGACCCTCGGCCACGCTGTCGCCTTTTCTTTCGATTCGGAGAAGACGATGGGCTCGGACGTAGGCGGGTGCGTCGTGACGAACGACGACGAACTCGCCGAGAGGATTCGCTTCGTGGGCCGGAGCAGGGGACCGAGATGGTCTCGCACTTCGGAAGGAAACATAGCTACGCATACCGCATGCCCCAGTGCACGGCCGCCATCTGCCTGGCCCAGCTTGAGGTAGTACGGGAGCAGGTCGCCCGGAGGGACAGGGTGGCCAGGCTCCTGAACGAACTGATATCGGCTTGGTTATAAGAATTTGAACCTTAGGGAGGATGAACACAGGCTCTTAGTGTGGAACATGTTCCTTGTGGCCTCGTCCCTTCGCAGGCTATACTGCACATCGAACCCAAGGTGCCGGGAGATGTCCCCCGACAACCTCACCACGATCACATTCCCCTCC
>QNCW01000006.1 GCA_003645885.1 Candidatus Latescibacterota bacterium
AGGTTTAGGAGAACCTGTGGAGTGGCTCAGGGACCTTTTCGAGGCGGCCCAGAGGCTGGACCCAAAGTGGCTCTATCCCGTGCTTTTGGTCAGCTCCTACGTGGAGAACATATTCCCGCCCCTCCCCGGGGATACTGTGACCGTCTTCGGGGCGTACCTCGTGGGGAGGGGGGTGCTGAAGCTGGGGTGGGTGGTGGCCGCCACCGTCGTCGGGAGCGTGGGCGGATTCATGACCTTGTATGCTCTCGCATATTCCGGCGGCAGGGCGATCCTAAGGAGGAAGAGGGTCCTCTCGGACAGAAGGGTCAGGAGGGCCCAAAGGTGGATGGACAGGTACGGGGACAAGGTGGTAATTCTCAACAGGTTCTTGCCTGGCCTGCGCTCCACGGTCGCCGTCCTGGTGGGCTTGGGAGGGATGAGGCCGAGGAAGGTCCTGGCCTTCTCCCTCCTGAGCGCTTCGGTCTGGAACGGCCTCCTCATCTATGCGGGGTTCCTACTGGGGACGAACTGGGAGGCCATCGGGGGGGTCCTCAGGGCGTATACCTGGGCCGTGGGGATGCTCTTAGGTGCGATCGCGGTCGGATGGCTCGGGCTTTACCTCTTCCGGAGGTACAGGGCGCAACTTCTGAGGAAGTGAACCGGGGGCTCGGGTGAGGATAGTCGTGCTTATGGGGGGGGATTCCCCCGAAAGGGAGGTGTCCTTAGCCTCCGGGAGGGCGGTGGCCTCCGCCCTCGGGGAGGGGGGGCACGAAGTTTTCCCGATAGATGTCACCTTCACCGGGAGCTTCCCTGCGAGGCGGATATGGGATGTGTTGGACTCCGAGGAGGTGAGGAAAGCTGACCTCCTCTTCCTCTGCCTCCACGGGGGCTTCGGGGAGAACGGGGGGCTTCAGGCGCTCCTTGAGGAGATGGGCCTGCCCTACACGGGCTCGGGACCTTCTGCGAGCATGCTGGCCATGGACAAGTGGACGAGCAAGATGCTCTTCGCCTCCGCCGGCATACCCGTGCCGGATGGGTTCCCGGTGGGGCCGGACGAGGACGGGAAGGTCTTAGAGGAGATAGGTCTTCCCTGCGTGGTCAAGCCGAGGTCGCAGGGTTCGACCGTGGGCCTGAGCGTGGTGAGGGAGGCGGGGAAGATGAAGGAAGCTTTGGAGAGGGCTGGGACCTACGGGGAGGTCTTAGCGGAGAGGTTCGTCCCGGGAAGGGACCTGACGGTGGCCGTGCTCGGGGAGGAAGCCCTCCCCGCTGTGGAGATCCACCCCAAGCACGAGGTGTACGACTACACCTGCAAGTACACCCCCGGGATGAGCGAGTACACGGTCCCAGCAGGAGTCCCGGAGGAGGCCTCGGATGCGCTCAGGGAGTACGCCCTTAGGGCGTTCCAAGTCCTCGGGTGCAGGGACTTCGGGAGGGTAGACTTCAGGATGGACCCAGAAGGCGGGATCTACTGCCTCGAGGTGAACACCATCCCCGGCATGACCTCCACGAGCCTGGT
The DNA here is from genome assembly GCA_003645885.1 of Candidatus Latescibacterota bacterium. Lineage (GTDB taxonomy): Bacteria > Latescibacterota > 4484-107 > B68-G9 > B68-G9 > B68-G9. Next base: position 1,496 of record QNCW01000006.1, read on the forward strand.
CCCCAAGGCGGCCAGGGCCGCAGGGATATCCTTCCCGGAGCTTGTGGAGAGGATAGCCCGGATGGCGCTGGAAAGGCGATAGAGGTTCATCCGCTTCCCGAATCCCCGAAGCTCCGGGCCACGTCCTGTTGACAACGGGGAACATATGAGCTATCTTTCAAGCACGGAGAGACGGATGAAAGTAGCTATCTGGGGGGTTACCGGGTATACTGGTTCGGAGTTGGTCAGGTACCTCGTGCGACATCCTGAAGCCGAGATAGAGCTTTTAACGTCCGAAAGCTCGGCAGGAAGGAAATTTTCGGACGTCTTTCCGAGCTTCCGGGGGACGATCGACATCGAACTTGTCCATCCCTCCGAGCTCGAAAGTCCTGAAGTGGACGTGGTCTTCTGTTGTCGAGGGCACACCGAAGCCATGGATGTTGTGCCCGGGCTGCTGGAGAAGGGAGTTAAGGTCGTAGACCTGAGCGCCGACTTCAGGATGCGCTCGGGGAAGGAGTACGAGAGATGGTACGGGGTAAAACACAGAGCCGAGGAGCTCTTAGGGGAGGCCGCCTACGGCCTTCCCGAGGTCTACAGGGGGAAGATAAAGGGGGCGAGGCTGGTGGCCAACCCCGGCTGTTATCCGACTGCGGTCGCCCTCTCCCTGGCCCCACTTCTGGAGGAGGGGCTGGTCGACCCCGAGGGGATCGTCGTGGACGCCAAGTCCGGAGTTTCGGGCGCCGGCAGGAGACCCTCCCTTAAAACGCACTTCGTCGAGGTATACGGCGATGTATGCCCCTACAACCCAGGAAGAAGTCACAGGCACACCGGCGAGATGGAGCAGGTGCTCTCCGAACTTGTGGGAAGGCCCGTTAGGATCACCTTCGTGCCACACCTTATACCTGTGGACAGGGGGATACTCTCAGCTGCGTATGTTAAGCTCACCGAGGATATAAGCACCGATGAACTTTTGGGGATATACGAGAAGAGGTACGCGGGAGAGCCGTTCGTAAGGGTGAGGGAGGACCTGCCTCATACTAAGGATGTATGGGGCACTAACTTCTGCGATGTATCCGTGAGGAGGGTGGAGGGGACGGAGGTGGCCGTGGCCTTCGCCGCGATAGACAATCTGGGGAAGGGGGCCTCCGGCCAGGCCGTACAGAACATGAACCTGATGTTCGGGATGGACGAGACTTTGGGCTTAAGATAGGGAGGTGAGGTAAAGTGCTCAAGGTCCTGACAAAGGTCTTCGGAAGCAAGCACGAAAGGGACATCAAGAGGCTCAGGCCGATCGTAGCCCAGATAAACGAACTCTACGAGAGGTTCCACTCCCTCTCGGACGAGGAGATGAGGGGGAAGACCTTCTCCTTTATGGAAAGGATAGAGGAGGAGAGGGAACGGATAAGGAGGGAGATGGACGGGGAGGACCCGGAGGAAATTGAGAAGGCCGTAAAGGAAAGGGAAGCGGAGATATTGGACGAAATCCTCCCCGAGGCCTACGCCCTCGTGAAGGAGACCTGCAGGAGGCTGGTGGGGCAGAGGTGGAAGGTGAGGGGCCACGAGATAACCTGGGACATGATACCGTACGACGTGCAGCTCATGGGGGCGATAGTCCTGCACGAGGGGAAGATAGCGGAGATGGCCACGGGGGAGGGCAAGACCTTGGTCGCTACCATGCCCCTGTACCTCAACGCCCTCGTGGGCAGGGGGGCACACCTGGTGACCGTCAACGATTACCTGGCCGCAAGGGACAGGGAGTGGATGGGGCCGATATACGAGTTTTTGGGCCTTACTGTAGATTACCTCCAGAACGAGTGGGACACCCAGAGGAGGAAGGAGGCCTATAGGGCCCACATAACCTACGGCACCAACAACGAGTTCGGCTTCGACTACCTCAGGGACAACTACAGCACCTACAGCCCCGAGGACCTCGTCCAGAGGGAGCTTTATTATGCCATAGTCGACGAGGTGGACTCCATCCTCATAGACGAGGCGAGGACCCCCCTGATAATATCGGGCCCTGTGGAGTTCGGGGACACGGGACAGTACAGGCAGCTCAAACCCATGGTGGAAAAGCTCGTGCGCCAGCAGACCCTCCTGGTCAACAGGCTCGTGGCGGAGGGGGAGAAGCTCCTGAGGGAGGGGAAGGAGTACGAGGCGGGCATAAAGCTCCTCCAGGCCATGAGGGGTGCTCCCAAGAACAAGCGACTCATGAAGCTCCTCCAGGAGGAGGGCGTAAAGAGGCTCATCGCCAAGGTCGAGGCGGACTACCTCAGGGACAAGAAGATGCACGAGCTGGATGCAGAGCTGTTCTTCGTCATAGATGAAAAGGCCCACACCGTAGACATAACCGACAAGGGCATAGATATGCTCTCCCCTGCCGAGAGGGACATATTTACGGTCCCCAACCTCAGCGAGGAGATCCAGAAGATAGAGGAGGACGAGAGCCTCTCCCCCAGGGAGAAGGCGGTCCGCCAGGAGGAGCTACACAGGGAATACGCCATAAAGAACGAGAAGGTGCACAGCGTCCACCAGCTCCTGAGGGCGTACTCCCTCTTCGAGAAGGACGTGGAGTACGTCGTTATGGACGGGAGGGTGGTGATCGTGGACGAGTTCACGGGCAGGCTCATGCCCGGAAGGAGGTTCAGCGACGGGCTGCACGAGGCCTTGGAGGCCAAGGAGGGCGTGGAGGTCCAGAGGGAGACCCAGACCTTGGCCACCATAACGATCCAGAACTTCTTCAGGATGTACCACAAGCTCGCCGGTATGACGGGCACCGCCGAGACCGAGGCACAGGAGTTCTGGGACATATACAAGCTCGAGGTAGTGGTCATCCCCACGAACAAGCCCGTAAGGAGGATAGACTACGACGACTTCATATACAGGACCAAGAGGGAAAAATATAACGCAATAATAGAGGAGATAGAGCGCCTCCACAGGAAGAACCTCCCTGTGCTGGTGGGGACCATCTCGGTCGAGGTTTCCGAGACCCTCAGCAGGATGCTGAGGAGGAGGGGAATACCCCACCAGGTCCTGAACGCGAAGTACCACCAGAGGGAGGCGGAGATAGTGGCTATGGCCGGCCAGCCGGGGGCGGTGACGATCGCCACCAACATGGCAGGGAGGGGCACCGACATAAAGCTCGGCCCGGGGGTCGTGAAGTGCCCCGAGGGGCACCAGTGCGCCCTCGTGCCCGACCCGAACGACGATTCTCCTCTCTGCCCCTACTTCGAGGAGCTCAACTGCAGGGAGGATGTGCCCTGCGGTCTCCACATAATCGGCACCGAAAGGCACGAGGCCAGGAGGATAGACAGGCAGCTGAGGGGGAGGGCGGGAAGGCAGGGGGACCCGGGGGCCTCGAGGTTCTTCATATCGTTGGAGGACGACCTCATGCGCCTCTTCGGCTCCGAGCGCATAGCTGCTATAATGGATAAGATGGGGGCCAAGGAGGGCGAGGTCATAACCCATCCTCTGGTTACCAAGTCCATAGAGAGGGCGCAGAAGAGGGTGGAGCAGAGGAACTTCGAGATAAGGAAGAGGCTACTGGAATACGACGACGTTATGAACCGCCAGAGGGAGGTGATATACGGGAGGAGGAAGAAGATACTCCTGGCCGAGGACTTGGAGGATGAGATACGCACCATAATCGAGGATGTGGTGGCGGACATCGTGGAGGCACATACGAACTCGAAGCCCCGGGAGGATTGGGATTTGGAGGGACTAAGGAGGGAGTTCAGGGAGGTCTTCCTCATAGAGCCCAAGGTGGACGGGCAGATAGACCTTGGGACCTTAGAGGAGGTCCTCTCCCAGGCCGCATGGGAACTCTACGAGAGGAGGAGGGGCCTATTCGACCCCGAGCAGATCAAGCAGTTCGAGAGGATGGCACTTCTGAGCGCTATAGATGACCTCTGGAAGGAACACCTGTACGAGATGGACCTTTTAAGGGAAGGTATAAGCCTCAGAGCTTACGGTCAGAGGGACCCCCTCGTGGAATACAAGAGGGAGGCCTTCGAGATGTTCGAAGACCTCGTGGCGAGGATAGACAGGGAGGCAGCGAAGGCCCTGTTCTGGATTCCGGTGCAGGAGTTCGAGGAGCCTCGTTGGCTCAGGAGGAGGAGAAGGGGAGGGGAGAGGCTCATACACGAGGAGACCACGGGGATGGGCTTCAAGGTCCCCGCCCCACCTCCCGTCGTGCCCGTGGAGGCCACAGGACCAGGCCCTGTCGAGGTTCCGGAGCCCCCCAAGAAGCCCTCGCCCGTCCGGGTCGGGAAGAAGGTCGGAAGGAACGATCCCTGCCCCTGCGGAAGCGGGAAGAAGTATAAAAATTGTTGCGGCAGGAAGATCTGGCGTAAGGAGACGACTTAGGAGAGGGCCCGATGGAAGCTCTGCGGGAGATACGCTCCGTGGGCATAGCTGCCAATCCCGGAAAGTCGGAGGTGCCGGAGGTGGTGAGGAAGTTCCTCGGGTTCCTGAGGAGGCGGGGCCTGGCATGTCTCTTGGAGGAGGGCCTCGGGGACCTGTTCCCCGGAACGGAGGTCGGGGACCTCGGGGGGACCGATCTGGTGGTCGCCATAGGCGGGGACGGGACCATCCTGCGCACGGCCAGGGAGCTCCGTGGGACCGTACCCATATTGGGGGTGAACCTGGGGAGGCTCGGGTTCTTGGCCGAAGTCTCGGCGGACAGACTTGAGGAGGCCTTCGGGGAGGTCCTGGATGGGAGGGTTCGGGTGGAGGAAAGGACGGGGCTTTCGGCCTACGCCGAGGGGGAGGGGGAGGTGTTCTTCGCCGTGAACGACGTGGTGCTCGAGAGGGGGGCATCCCCCAGGATGATGGAGGTCCGGGTGTTCGTGGAGGGTGAGCTTTTGGGCTCCTACCTCGCCGACGGCGTCATCCTCGCGACCCCCACGGGTTCCACGGCGTATTCACTCTCCGCAGGAGGGCCCATCGTCCATCCGGGGTTGGACGCCCTGATCCTCACCCCGATCTGTCCCCACTCCCTGTCGGTGCGCCCGATGGTACTTCCCCCGGACGAGGAGGTTGTGGTGAGGGTGCGCTCGGACAGGGGCGAGGATATGGCCCTCACGGTGGACGGACAGGTCAGATGCGGGCTCCATCCCGAGGACACGGTCAGGGTGAAGAGGGCAGAAGAGAAGGTAAAGCTCGTAGCGTTTCCGGATAGGTCCTTTTATAGTGTCCTCAGGACGAAACTTCTATGGGGAGGGGGCGATGCTGGCCGACCATATAGAGGCACTTAAGGAAGGGATGCTCTGGAGGATGTTCGGCGACGGGGATGCGGTTGAGCTGGGGCAGATGAGGGATAGGGGTGCGCCCCCTTCGGTTGTGAGGAAGCTGACCGAGGAGGTCTCCTCCCTCTTGGAGGAGGAGAGGGAGCGCAGGCAGAGGAGTCCCCTCAACTACGGACATCCCAAGGTGAAGGCCCTCTTGGAGGGGTTGGACGAGCTCCTGATGGAGGTGGCCACCTTCCGGAGGGAGGAGGTCGAAAGGTTGGTGGAGGAGCACGTCCGGTGGGAGGTGTGGATAAGGCTCGCTCCCTCGGAGATGGTTCCTAAGCTGATATTCCGGGAGGAAGATCTGCTCCCGGCGGAGGAGGTCGTGAGGGCTGTGGAGCGGCTGCCCCTCGGAGGTGCCTACCTGGACGGGTTGAGGAAGCTTCTGGAAGGGGAAAGGGAGATCGGCAGGGAAGAGCTTAAGGACCTCCTCTGGAAGGTGGAGAGGGAAGCGATAGCTCGGGACCCGGTGGGGTTCCTCATGGAGGGCCTGGCCTCCTTGATGGAGTTCTTCCTCGGAAGAAGGGTGCGGGAGGAGGACGGGGTGGACCTGGACGTTTTGGAGAACCTCTTGAGGGGGAGAGGGATGGATGAATGGGCAAGGCTCATAAGGGTACAGAGGGCTCTAGGGTACGAGGAATGGAAGTTCTCACAGGTGAGGAAGGTCCTAAAGATGTGCTACGAGGTGGAGGAGGAGAGGCCTCCCGAGGATATAACGCCGATAAGCCTGGAGGAGTTGCTCGGCCCCCGTCCGGAGGCCTCGCTCCCTCCCCTCAGGGAGCTCATAGGCCGCAGGGAGAGGTACTTCATAAGGAAGCTCTTCGGGAAGGACAGGGAGGTGTACGAGGCCGTCTTGGACCGCCTTGAGCCCATAAGGGACGCCCAGCAGGCGGAGGCGGAGCTCGAGGAATGTTATCGCATATACGGTCTGGAGGGCGACTCCAAGGTCGCCGAGGAGTTCAGGGAGGTGGTCCTCTCCCGTTACGGATAGGAGAGCGACATGGGGCTTAAGCAGGACGAATGGATACTGAGGATGTGTCGTGAGCGCAGGATGATAGAGCCCTTCGAGGAGAGGCTCGTAAGGGAGGTCGGCGACGAGAGGGTGATATCCTACGGCCTTTCTAGCTTCGGGTACGACATAAGGATAGCCGAGGAGTTCAAGGTGTTCTCGCCGGGCAAGGGAAAGCTTACAGTAGTGGACCCCAAGAACTTCGACGCCGACGCATTTACGGACTTCGGGGGGGAGGTCTGCATAATCCCCCCCAACTCCTTCGTCCTCGCCAGGTCCGTGGAGTACTTCCGGATGCCTGAGGATGTCATGGGGATAGTGATCGGGAAGAGCACCTACGCTCGCTGCGGTATAATAGTGAACATAACTCCCCTAGAACCCGGCTGGGAGGGGAACCTCACCATAGAGATATCCAACACCACCCCCCTACCTGCGAAGATATACGCAGGTGAGGGCATAGCGCAGGTCCTGTTCTTCCAGGGGGACCACGCTCCCCTGGTCACCTACGCGGACCGTAAGGGAAAGTATCAAGGGCAGAAGGGAATAGTGCTTCCCAGGGCGTAAGGAGAAGAAATGTACGAACGCCTCGTCGAACGCTTCAAGGAGTATACCGTAATACTCAGACCCGACAGGGACGAACCGGAATGGTGGGCGGGCGCGCCCTCGGTCCTAAGGACCGAGGGCGGCACTTTCTTCTTAGCTGCAAGGATGAGGGAGGGGATTTCACCTAGAGGCCGAAGGGGGTACGAGGTCCGCATCCTGGAGGGCGAGGACGGTGCCAGCTTCCGTCCGATCCGTTCCATCAAAAGGGAGGAGGTCGGAATACCTGGCTTCGAGCGTCCTTCCCTCGTGTGGGACCCCAAGACGGGAAGGTTCAAGCTCTACCTCTGCGGCCCTTTGGAGCACGGATGGGGGATATTGAAGCTTGAAGATGTGGACCATCCGAGGGAGTTCGATCCCAAGACCGCCCGTAGGGTCCTGGCCGCCCCTCCCCCTCAGGACGACTTCGTAAGTGTACGGGGCTACAAGGACCCCTTCGTGCTCTGGGACGGGGAGGAGTGGCACATGTTCGTCATAGGCTCGGACAGGGTGGAGAGGACGTATCACTTCACGAGCAGGGACGGGGAGGAGTGGACCCCGGACCCGGAGAACCCGGTCTTGGACGCAGGGGGCTGGCACAACTTCTACACCCGCCCCGCCTGCGTCCTTCCGGACGGCGTGGGATACCTGTTCGTGTACGAGGGCTCGGACCTCTCCTGGAGGGACCCCGTTTACAACATCGCCACCGGCCTGGCGTACACTTTGGACCTATCCCACATCGTGGACCTGACGTCCTCGGAACCCCTCCTCAGGAGCACGACCCCGGGGAATTACCACACCTGGAGGTACTCCCACTGGCTGAGGGTCGGGGAGAGGATCTACGTGTACGCCGAGGTCGCCTGCCCGGACGATACCAACGAGATAAGGTTGTTCGTCCTTTAATAATCGTTCACCTTAGGGAGAACCCCTTTCGTCTGATAAACCTGGCTGAAGACCTTAGAGGGCCCCAAAAAGTATCTGAACGGAGCGAAGGAGTTTTTGGGGCTGTAAACCACAGGAGGGAGATGATGGTCAAGGTAGGAGTCATAGGAGTGGGCCTGCAGGGCCAGACCCATCTGAAGTGCTATAAGGCCCTCCCCGATGTGGAGGTGGTGGCGATATCCGATGTGAACCCCGAGAGGCTCGAGGAGGTCGGGGAGCAGTACGGCGTTCCGGGGAGGTACACCGATTACAGGGAGATGTTGAAGGAGGAAAGTTTGGACGCGGTCTCGGTGGCCACCCCCGACCACCTGCACAGGGACCCGGTCCTGGCCTGCGTCGAGGCTAAGGTGAACGTGCTCTGCGAGAAACCTTTGGCAACGACGGTCGAGGACGCCGAGGCCATGGTGAAGGCCGCCAAGGATGCCGGTGTCAAGCTCATGGTCAACTTCAGCAACCGCTGGATGTCGTACATGGCCATAACCAAGAAGGCCATAGAGGACGGCGAACTGGGGGAGCCCCTCTACGCCTACGCAAGGCTCAGCAACACCATCTACGTCCCCACCGGGATGCTCAAGACATGGTCCTCCCACACCAAGCTCCCCTTCTGGCTCATGAGCCACACCGTAGATAGAGTAAGGTGGCTCTTCGGCGGGAGGGCGGTGAAGGTGTACGGGGTTGCACGCTCTAAGGTTTTGAAGAGCATGGGAATAGATACTCCGGACTTCTACGCTGCCATTGTGGAGTTCGACAACGGCGCAGTGGGGAACTTCGAGTCGTGCTGGGTGCTTCCCAACACCAGGCCGTCGGTGGTGGACTCCAAGATGGAGCTTGTGTTCACCAAGGGCAGCGTCTCCATAGATGCCCAACAGACGATGATACAGAAGGCCACGGAGTCCTCGTATACGGTCCCCGGGACCCTGTTCGTGGACATCTACGGCACCCCCGTGGGGTTCGTCATGGAGGCGATAAGGCACTTCGTAAAGTGCGTCGAGGAGGACAGGGAACCCTGGGCTTCGGGCGAGGACGGGCTCGAGGTCGTAAGGACCTGCGCAGCGATAGTCCGATCCGCCGAGACCGGGAGGCCCGTGGAGCTGTAATGGAGGAACTCAGGCCTTACCTCAAGCTCCTCTCCGTCCCCGGAGTGGGCCCCGTGAGGTACAGGGCCCTGGTGGAGAGGTTCGGCTCCCCGGAGGAGGTCCTGAAGGCTCCGGTCGCCTCCCTGGCCGAGGTCCCCGGGATGGACCGCCCCACCGCCGAGGCCATAAAGTCCCACAGGGACGAGGATTTCGTGGAGTCCCAGCTCAGGGCGGTCGAACGGACCGGGACCAAGGTCCTCTCCCTCTGGGACCTGGAGTATCCTCCCCTACTTAAGGAGATCCCCGACCCACCTCCCCTGCTCTTCGTCTTAGGGGACCCGAGTTCCCTGAGCCTTCAAGGCGTCGCCGTAGTGGGGACGAGGTCCATGACCCCCTACGGCCGATCCGTGACCGAGGAGCTGGTAAGGGGTCTCGTGGCGAGGGGCTTCGCCATATTCAGCGGAATGGCCAGGGGAATAGACGGCGTGGCCCACAGGACCGCCCTCGAGGGGGGAGGGACCACGGTGGCAGTTTTAGGGTGCGGGGTGGACGTGGTCTACCCCCCGGAGCACAGGAAGCTGAGGGACATGATAGTCCGGAAGGGCGCTGTGGCCTCCGAGTTCCCGATGGGCACGAAACCCGAAGCCCAGAACTTCCCGAGGAGGAACAGGATAATAAGCGGCATGAGCCTGGGCACCGTAGTCGTCGAGGCCGGGGAAGAGAGCGGAGCCTTGATAACTGCGGCCTTCGCCTTAGAGCAGAACAGGGAGGTCTTCGCTGTACCGGGAAGCATAAGGGCGCCCAAGAGCAGGGGGACCAACAGGCTGATACAGAGGGGAGCTGCCAAGCTCGTGGTGGACGTCGAGGACGTGGTCCAGGAACTTCCCGCCCCGAAGGGGAAGGTGGCGCTGAGGCCCCCTCCTTCGGCGGAGCCCGAGCTCTCCTCCTCGGAAAGGGAGGTACTGGAGAGGCTTTCTTACGAGCCCAAGCATGTAGACGTCCTCTCGGCCGAGGTGGGGAGGACCACCCCGGAGCTTCTGGCTTTGCTCCTTTCCTTAGAACTTAAGGGGCTCGTGCGTCAACTTCCCGGCGCTCAGTTCGTGAGGACGTGAGGACATGGCCAAGATACTCGTAGTCGAGGACGAGCCCAAGATGGCCTTCCTCTTGGAGGCCGAACTCAACGACGCCGGACACAGGGCCACCTCGGTCACCGACGGTAGGGAGGCCGTAAGGAGGGTCGAAAGGGAACACTTCGACATAGTCATAACCGACCTGAGGATGGAGGGGATGGACGGGATAGAGGTCTTGGAGAGGGTCAAGGGGCTGGACCCGCAGACAGAGGTCGTGCTCATAACCGCCTACGCAACGGCCCAGACGGCGGTGGAGGCGATGAAGAAGGGTGCTTACGATTACATCATAAAGCCCTTCGACATAGAAGAACTGAAGCTTTTGATAAAGAAGATAGAGGAGAAGCAGGGCCTGCTCTACGAGAACGCCCTCCTACAGGAGAAGGCCAGAAGGGAGGGGCTGCTGGTCGGGGGCAGGAGCCCGGCCATGAGGAAGGTGCTGGAGCTTATAGATAAGGTCGCACCCACCGACGCCACCGTGCTCGTCCTCGGGGAAAGCGGCACTGGGAAGGAACTCGTGGCCAGGAGGATACACCATACGAGCCCGAGGAGGGATAAACCCTTAGTGGCGGTCCACTGCGCCACGTTCCCCGAGAACCTCCTCGAAAGCGAACTCTTCGGGTACGAGAGGGGGGCCTTCACCGGGGCGAACAGGAGGAAGGTAGGGCACTTCGAATACGCCGACGGCGGGACCATCTTCTTGGACGAGGTGGGGGAGCTTCCGGCATCCGTCCAGGCCAAGCTCCTCAGGTTCCTCCAGGAGAGGCAGTTCACCAGGCTGGGCGGAGTGGAGCCCGTCCGTGTGGACGTGAGGGTCATAGCTGCCACCAACAGGGACTTAGAGAGGGAGGTGAGGGAGGGAAGGTTCAGGGAGGACCTGTTCTACAGACTGAACGTCTTCCCCATAGAGCTTCCACCCCTCAGGGAGAGGAGGGAGGACATCCCCCTCTTGGTCGAGCACTTCCTGAGGCAGAGGAACCGCCCTCCGGACGTCGTCTCCCCCGAGGCCATGGAGGCCCTCCTCGCCTACGATTGGCCCGGCAACGTGAGGGAGCTGGAGAACGTTATAGAGAGGGCCCTGATACTTGCCGGGGAAGGAAGGATAACCCCCGACCTCCTCCCCTTCGGGAGGCCCAAGGCAGGAGCCAAGGTGGAGCTTCCGGACGAGGGGGTGAACTTGGAGGAGGTAGAAAGGGAACTCATAACCCAGGCCCTAGAGAAGGCCGGATGGAACAAGGCTAAGGCAGCTAAACTCTTAGGAATAACCCGAAGGAGGCTTTACTCGCGGATGGAGGCCCTGGGGATAAGGAAGTGAACATCCTCGAGAAGCTGGGAACCGCTTTCGCCAGGTGGCGCCTCCGGAAGGTCGGGCAAGAAAGCTTCGACTTGCACGAGGTCGTAAGTTCAGTGCGAAGGGTCCTCGTCGTCCTTCCCCCCGGGGACCTGACGGTGGAGGAGCTGGACCTCCTCGTATCCCCGCTCTCGCCCGAGGGGGTCACCCTGCTGTGCGTGGGGAGGCCCTCGATCGCCGTGGACGGCTGGGAGGTCAGGGAGCTTTCGCACGAGGACCTCACCCTCCTGCGCCTCCCCAGAAAGGAGGCCCTGAAGGAATTCGGAGGTTACGACCTCGCCGTGGACCTCCACCTCCCCTACTTCCTCCCTTCGGCCTACATCTGCGGCACAAGCGGCGCATCGCTCAGGGTCAGCACGGACCCCGAGGCCCCCTTCCCCTTCTTCAACCTCCGGTACTCTACCGGGGCGGAGTCCCTCGGGGATAGGTGCCGTTCCTTAGGGAAGCTCTTCATGTCGTTGGCTTGGGGTCGTAGGGCATGTTCATGAGGGCTGCGAAGCTTTCCGGGTGGCTTTCGACCGAGAGGGTGGGCCACGGTTGACCCTCGTAGGGACGGAACTTCGTCACCCTCTCGTACGGCGGGTCCATCCTCACCAGGCCGAAGTCCTCGCTTATGGCCCTCCTCACGGCCCTCTCCGCTCCCTCCCTTATCCTCCTGCAGGCTTCCTTAGGGGAGAGGTGCACTGCGGCGTAGTTCCTGCGCATGTACTCCTCCGCCGTGCACTCGTCCCCCTTTCCGGGGGTAAGGCCCCTCTTCACGGATACTGTCTCTATGCCCGGGACCAGCTCCCTGGCCTCCTTCGTGAAGGCCTCGTCCCCTGCTCCGAATATGCACCTCACCCCCAACTCCCCTGCACAGAAGGCGAGCTGGCCGAACTCCCCTATGGAAACCCCGTTTACAGAAAGGTCCAGGTAGCGGAAGCTCTGGGTGTGGGCTAGATGAGCAAACTCGCTTCCGGCCTTGGCATGCTGCCCGACCCACGCCACGGCATCGTACGAACCGTCAAGCTCCAACGGCCAACCCCTCGGCCAACCCCTCAAAAGCTCCACCCTAGGGTCCAAGAGCTTGGGGGAGATCGCTCCAGGCCCGTGACCGTCCGCAACCGTCACATGGGTGGCACCGCCGGCGAAGAAGCCCTCGACAGCTGCGTTCACCTCCTCGGTCAGGAACTCCTTAGCGAGCTCGTAGTACCTGGACTCCGGCCTGCACCAGTTCTCGAAGTCGATCACCCCTGCGACCCCCTCCAGGTCGGTCATCAGGTAGATCCTCATCCTGTCCTCCTCGTCGAAGACCGCAAGGTCCGCCTTCGGTGACCACGCCCTAAGGACAGAAGAGCACATCCTTAAGGTCGTCGCCCTCGAGCCCGAGCCTCCTTAGGAACTCCAAATGCGGGGCGAAATCCCCCACCTCATATAGGTCGTGGGCGTCGCTTGCGAGGGCCACCTTCACCCCCTCCTCGAGGCAGGTCCCGAAGAACTCGGGGTCCGGCTCGTTGGTGTGGAAGTTGAGCTCAGCTGCCACACCGTAGTCCGCCAGCAGCCTGGCCATGGGGCGGAACAGGTGCCTCGGAACCTCGGTCCCCTCCCTCCTGAAGAAGCGGAAGGGATGGGCTAAGACCCCGACGCCGTTTCTAAGGAGGCTTTCCGTGACATGCATGAAGCCCCTCTCCTCGTCCCTGGAATGCGCCTGAGGAAGCTTATGTACGGCTCCCACGAGCAGGTCCCAGCCCTCGGCGTCCTCCTCCAGGAGGCTCAGGTTTCCGTACCTGTCACATTCGACCTCCAGGCCGAGCTTGACGAAGGAGGAACGAAGTTCCTCCATCTCCTTCCGGTACGCCCTCATGCGGTCCCTGCCCTCGTCCCTGTACCTGCGCAGGAGGTGGGGTTCCTCTATGAACCTTCCGGACCAGTACTCCTCCGGGGACACGTAGAGCTGTCCTGCGTGCTCGGTGAGCACTATCCCCGAAAGCCCGAACTTCTCAGCCCTCTCCATCGCCCCTGGAGCCGTCACCGTGGAGGCGCAGTAGGCGTAGTGGGTGTGGACGTGGACATCCACTAAGGGAGGCTCCGAGGGCAGCTTGAGGGATTCCTCCCTTAAGCTGACCTCCCTCCCCCTGAGGGTTATCCTCAGGAACCTGAACGGTTCCTCGCAGAGTGCCGGGCATACGACGTACCCCACGCCTCCAGCGTACGTAAGTTCATGTCCCCTGTGCAGGTGCCCGCTTACGGAAAGCACCACACCGCTTTCGGAGTAGGTCCTCATCACCTCCCGGGAGTTTGTGAGGTTATACGGGTACGTGCTCTCTATGGGAGGGTAGATCGGGTTGTGCTGGAGGGCCACGATGGGGACGCCGGGATGTGAGGATGCTACGTCCCTTACGAGCTTCAGCCCATCCCGGGACCTCTCCGCCCTGTCCTGGGGATCGTACCTGTCCACGAAGGTAAGGAGCAAGTATCCCTTGACCTCGTGGACCCCAGGACGGTCCCCGAACGTGCGAAGGAGACGGTCCGGGTCGCCGTCGTGGTTTCCGGGGACGACGATCACGGGGAAGCTCAGGCCCTCGAGCTCCTCCCTCAGGGCCTCGAGGTCCTCCTCGGCCCCAGGCGCCTCCCCGTCGTCCACGAGGTCGCCTATAAGGACCAGGGCGTCGGGAGGGGAGGAGAGCTCGAGCCTCCTCAACGCACGCCGGAGTAGTTCCTTGCCGAGGTGGGCGTTCCTCTCCGGGATGGGACATATACGCTCGGCCCTTCCCACGTAGTGCAGGTCGGCCATCACGACGAGGTCTAAGTTATCCCTTCCCTTCACATCACCTCCCCTCAGACGACGAAGGTCCCGTCGGTGAGGAACGGGTTGTACCTCCTCTCCCAGCCTATCGTGGTCTCGGGGCCGTGTCCGGGATGGACCACCACATCGTCCCCCAAGGGGAGGAGCTTCTCTGCTATGGAGCGCATAAGCTCCCCGAAGGAACCTCCGGGGAGGTCCCACCTTCCCACGCTCCCCCTGAAGAGCACGTCCCCGCAGAAGAGGTGTCCGTCCACGAAGAGGGAGGTCGAACCGGGGCTGTGGCCCGGGGTGTGGATTGCCCTCATGCTCAGGCGTCCGAACCTGATCTCCCCCTCCTCGAGGAACCTGTCGGCCGGGGGGACCGTCACGGGAACCCCTAAGAACATGGCCGAACCGTTGAGGTTCCCGTCCGTGAGCATGTTCCCGTCCGAAGGATGTATCCACACTTCCGCCCCCGTAGCCTCCTTGACCTGGCCGTTCGCACCTACGTGGTCGTAGTGTCCGTGGGTGTCCACTATGGCCACGACCTCGAGCCCCTGGGTCTCCCTCAGGACCCTGTCCGGTTCCGCCCCGGGGTCCACGACCACGGCCTCCCCCGTCTCCTCGCAGGATATTATGTAACAGTTGGTCTCCAACGCCCCTACGACTATCCTCTTTATCCTCATAGCATCCCCACGGGGTCCATATCCGGAACTACCGTGACCTCCCTCCTCCTGGCCTCGGGCCTGAGCCTACCGTCGGCCTCGGCCCACGCCCTGTGCAGGGATACGTGGTCCCCCTTGAGGAGGACCTGCCACCTGAAGTACCCCCTCAGCCTCCCCAAGGGGGCCTCCGCAGGCCCGAGGACCTCTATCCTGTCGCTTTTCAATGCCTCCCCGTACATCTCGGCCACCTGTCGGACCTCGGCCTCTTCCTTCCCCCTGAACCTTATCAAAAGCAACCTCTTGAAGGGTGGATAGCCCAGGGCCTTCCTCTCCCTCAGCTCCTCCTCGGCGTACCCCTCGAAGTCGTGGTTTACTGCGAACCTTATGGCCCTCTCCTTTGGGGAGTACGTCTGTATCACCACCTCCCCGGGGAGGTCCCCCCTTCCCGTCCTCCCTGCCACCTGCGTCAGGAGCTGGAAGGTCCTCTCCCCGGCCCTGAAGTCGGGAAGCGAAAGCGAGACGTCCGCCGAGACCACCCCCACGAGCGTCACCTCGGGGTAGTCCAGGCCCTTCGCCACCATCTGCGTGCCAAGGAGCACGTCCCCCTCGCTCCAGAACCTGTCCAGCAGCCTCCAGTGTGCCCCCTTCCTCCCCGTGGTGTCCAGGTCCATCCTCACCACCTCGGCCTCGGGGAACGACCTCTCCAACGCCTCCTCCACCCTTTCGGTCCCCAGTCCCCTCGGCCTGAGGTGCACCCCTCCACAGTTGGGGCAGGAGGAGGGGACTTTCTTCCTGAAGCCGCAGTAGTGGCAGACCAAGTTCCTTCCAGCTGCGTGATAAGTGAGGCTCACACGGCAGTGCGGACACCTGAAGACGTGCCCACAGTCCGGGCACTGGACGAATGCAGCGTACCCCCTGCGGTTCTGCAGGAGTATGACCTTCTCCCTCCGCTCCAACCTCTCCCTCACCTTCTCTAAGAGCAGGTCCGAGAAGGGCCACCTCCCCTTCCTCATGTCCACCACCTCGACCTCGGGAAGCGGCCTCCCCCTTATCCTTTCGGGGAGCCTGACGAGCACGAACTTCCCCTTCAGGGCGTTGTAGTAGGACTCCAAGGAAGGGGTGGCCGAGCCCAAGATCGCCACCCCCTTCGACATCTTCATCCTCACGACCGCCACGTCCCTGGCGTTGTACCTCGGGGAGGTATCGTACTGCTTGTACGTCGTCTCGTGCTCCTCGTCCACGACTATAAGGCCCAGGTCCGGCACGGGTGCGAAGACAGCTGACCTCGCACCTATCACTATCCTCCGCATCCCTTCCCTGACCATCCTCCATGCGTCGTACCTTTCACCCTCGGAGAGCCCGCTGTGTAGCACCGCCACCTGCTCGCCGAACCATCCCTTGAACCTCCTCACGGTCTGGGGCGTCAAGGATATCTCCGGCACGAGTACTATCGCTCCCTTCCCGAGCTTCAAGGCCCTGTCCATCGCCTCCAAGTACACCCTCGTCTTCCCGCTCCCTGTGACCCCCCAGAGAAGCACCGTGCGGTAGAACCCGCCCTCGAGGGCCTCCTGGACGACCCTCAGGGCCTCCTCCTGGTGGGATGTGAGGGGGCTTTCGTCCGGAGGCTCGCCCCTGACCTCTGCAAACGGGTCCCGGACCACCTCCTCCTCCACTAAGTCTACCAGACCCTTGGCCTGTAACCTTCTCACCGAATCCCTACCTATCCTCCATCTACCCTCGAGCTCCGAGAGCCTGACCTCCCCACCCCTCTCCCAGAGGACCCTGAGGCACTCTGCCTGCCTCGGGGCCCTAGCTTCAAGCTCTGCGAGCCTCAGGTCCAGCTCCTCCTTGGGCACCCTGAGCCTTACGGTCCGCACCCTTACGGTCCCGGGCCTCGGTCCCTCGAGCTTCCTCGCCGAGGCCTCCCTGAACAGTCCCGAGGGGACGGCCGCCTTTATGGCCTCCCCCCAGGAGCAGAGGTAGTACTCGGCCACCCATCTGGTGAGGTGGAGGAGGTCCTCCGGCAGGACGGGCTCCGGGTCCACGATGTCGAGGATCGGCGACACTTCCACGTTCGGCGGGGAATCCGAAACCTCGACGACGAAGCCCGTCCTGACCTTCCCCCTGAACCTCACCAGGACCCTATGTCCCGGGACGACGTTCCATCCGTGCGGAACCTCGTATGTAAAGGTCTTATCCAAAGGAATCGGAAGGGCCACCTGTGCGTACATCTGAAGAACCCTACCTCGGCAGTTCCTCCTCCCAGGGGAACGGGCCTTCCACGACCTCGACGCCTCCCCCGGAGAAGAGCAACCTCACCGGTTCCCTGGTCCACCCGGAGTCGTCCACCGGCCTTCCGTTCAGGGCGAACTCGACCCCGTGCGGCTTGCCCAGCAGTACCTCTATCCTCCCCCTCGCCTCCCACTGCACCTCCCTGTCCGTGGGCACGAACCCGACGTAAAAGAGCTTCCCGTCGGACGCCACAGCGAGCCACGTCCTCTCCCTCGCCCTTCCCGAGAGGACGAGGGGCACCTCCCGAGATGTCGTCCTTACAGTGTCGCGGGGGACCGGGGAGGTTTCGGGCGTAGGTCCGGGCTTCCTTCCCAAGAGCGAAGCAAGCCCTAAGGCCACCACGAGCCCGACGGCCGCTCCGTAGCGCCAAGGGAAGGGCCTTCCTTCGGAAGGGGCCTCCTCGGGCTCGGCCGGGAAGGTCCTGTCGAACTCGGCCAGGACCTCGTCAGGGTCCAGCCCCACCTCCTCGGCGTACGCCTTCACGAACATCCTCACGTAGGGGCGAGGGAGGAAGGAGAAGTCCCCATCTTCCATGGCCCGTAGGTACTCCAGCTTTATCCTCGTGTTTCCGGATATCTCTCCCAGCGATATTCCCTTGGCCTCCCTCGCCTCCCTGAGCCTCTTGTGAAGCTCCGCCATATCTCAGCGCCTTACGTGCCTCGGGTCGGTTATCCTCAGGGTCCTTTCTACCTTCTTCTCCCTGGAAGTCCTCCTCTTCTCCTCCAGGAACCTCTCGTACTCCTCCCTGTCCAAGGGGATATCCACGGGCTCTCCCTTGGCCCCCGAGAGGATGACGGCGTTCAGGAACTCCACCGACCAGACCCCCTCGACGCCTGGGGATATGAGGGGCTCGTCGTAAAGGATGGAGCGGGCGAAGTTCCTTATTATCGCCTTGTGCCCCGTCTCCCTCTCCTCTAAGGGGACTTCAACGGGGGTGGCCTTCGGGCTCGCCCACATCTCCTTTGAGGTCCTGGCGAACTCAGATACCGGAACTTCGAGCTCCCAGAAGTGTAGCTTCCCGTCCCTTATCACGAGCTTACCCCTGTCGCCGCAGAGCTCCATGTAGCTTTCACCCGGATGTTCTATCGTGCTCGTGTAATAATAGCCCCTTGCGCCGTTCGGGTAGTCCAGGATCGCATGCACCTCGTCCTCGACCTCTATGTCGTGCAGCTTCGTCCTGGTCCAGGCCGTGACCCTGCTCGGAAGGCCCCCGAGCCACATAAATAGGTCTATGCCGTGCGGGGCCTGGTTTATCATCACCCCACCTCCCTCGCCCCTCCATGTGGCCCTCCAGCCTGCGGAGTTGTAGTAGGTCTGGGTGCGGAAGTTCGGGTCCACGAAGCAAGTCCTGTATATCTCCCCCAGCCTCCCCTCCTCCACGAGCCTCCTAGCGGCCTGGTAGACCGGAAGGCTCCTGCGCTGATACATGACCGCGAACTTCACCCCGGTCTCCTCGGCGGTCCTCGCCATCTCGTCCGCTGCCTTTACGGTCACGGCTATCGGCTTCTCGGAGAGGACGTGGAGTCCCTTCTTCATAGCGTATATGGAGATGGGAGGATGGTCGTAGTGAGGTGTTGCGACTATCACGGCGTCGGCGAGCCCGCTGTCTATAAGTTCCCTGTAGTCCTCGAACCCCTCGACCCCGTACTTCTCCACGAGGGGCTTGTACGCCTCCTCATCCACGTCGCAAACCGCCGTGAGCTGGACCTCCTCCACGTCCTGCATCGTGTCGCAGTGTCCCGTCCCCATGCCTCCCGTACCTATCACTCCTATCCTCACCTTCTCCATCTCTACCCTCCTTGGTTTATGGCCTGTCACATCTCCTCCCAGGGAAGCTTCCGGAAATAGAAAAGGTGCGTCCTGCACCCACAGTCCGACGAACCGAACCCGGGGACCAGCTCCTCCGCCCCCGGAAGTTCGGCCACCTTCCTGGCCAACTCGCACTCCCCGTCCTGACCGAACCTCACCTCGACCCCCACCCAGTCGGCCCTCTCCCTTAGGTAGTCTATATGCCACCTCGGCCTCTTACTTCCCCTCCTGTGCCTGGCCGCCCTCGAGTACAACCCCCTCTTAGCCCTCCCGACGTATATGTAATACCCGGAAGGGAACTCGAACCTTCCGAGCCTGCCCACGGTTATCTCCTCGGGCTCGTCCAGCCTGAGGAGAAGAAGGTACAGACCTCCGTCCATCTCAACTTAAGATGTGGATGTTCCCGACCCTGACCTCCTCCAGCCCTGCGGACTTGGCCGCCCCGACGGCCTCCAAGGCGTGTCCACGGGACGTCCTGGGAAGGTCGAAGAAGAGGAAGTCCGGGTGGAACGCCAGGAGGGAGTAAGGTATCCTCGGGTCCACATCGGCTATGAACTTGGCTATCCTGCCGACCTCCTCGGCGTCCACGTACCCCGGGACCAGGAGGGTGCTCGCCACGACCAGGGGCGGCTCCGGCCTCTCCTCGAACCTCTCCCCCGCCCTCCTGAAGTTCTCGAGCGTGGCCTCGTTGATGCTGCCTGTGAGCGCCTGGTGGAGCACGGGGTCCAAGGCCTTTATGTCGAACTTCACCGTCCCCCCACTCCTTAAAGAAAGTTCCACGGCCTCGTCCATGAGCTTCGGGGAAGCCTGGCCCGAAGTCTCCCAACAGACCGCCACCCCCCTCTCGGCCAGTAGCCTTCCCGAGGCCAGGGCGTGGGGCATCTGGGAGGAAGGGTCCCCTCCGAAGAAGCAGACGCAGAAGGTCCTCTCCTCCGCAAGGTCCGCCAGCTCCTCAGCGCTCATGGTGTTTCCTTCAGGCGACATTGTTCGGAAGTGCCAGTTCTGACAGAAGAGACAATCCAGGGAGCAGCTCGCATAGAAAACTGCCAAGTTGTGGTAACCCCTCTTGGTGTGGCCCGCACAGACCCAGTCCGCGACGCAGTTCGTGGGGAGGGGGTCCTTGTACCAGTGGAGGAACCCCCTCTCGGGGGTTCCGGCCACATGGAAGAGCTTACCGTCCCTTACGGTCCTCAGCCCACAGTATCCCACCTCCCCCTCCCCTATCCTGCAGTTCCTCGCACAGAGCCCGCAGGGTATTCCGTCGGGGGAGTCCGGAGGAAAGGCCGGGAGGCCGAACTCCTCCCTGGCGCTCCTGTGGGCCTCGTGGATGTAAGTGAGAGCTTCCTCGGGCTTCCTCCTTATGCAGGAAAGGCACACCTCCAGGTGGGCCGGGGTCGGAGCTCCGCATATTCGGCATCTCCCTCTCATCCCTTCCCCACCATCCTGAGGAACTCCTCCTCGGTTATCGTCTTCACTCCGAGCTGACGGGCCCTTTCGAGCTTGGAGCCCGGGTTCTCACCCACGACCACGTAATCCGTCCTCCTGCTCACCGAGCTCGAGGCCTCACCTCCGAGCTTCCTTATAAGCTCCTCGGCCTCGGAACGGGTCATGGAGGAGAGGGTCCCCGTGAACACGAACTTCTTCCCTGAAAGCGGCCCTGCGGCCTCCTTTTCGACCTCGAACTTGAGCCCCGCCCTCTTGAGCTTCTCCAGCACCCTCATGTTCTCCTCGTGGGAGAAGAAGTCCACCACGCTCCCTGCGACCTCCGGCCCTATCCCCGGGACGGATTCCAGCTCATCGGCCGATGCCTCCGCAAGCCTGTCTATGGAGCCGAAGTGGTCCATGAGGACCCTGGCCACGTGCTCACCCACATGTCTTATCCCTAAGGCGCACAATACCCTTGCAGGTTCCCTCTCCTTGCTCCTCTCCAAGGCCTCCAGCAGGTTCTCTGCGGATTTCTCGGCCATCCTATCGAGCGAGGCGAGTTGTTCCTTGGTCAAGAAGTACAGGTCGCCCACATCCTTAACTAAGCCCCTGTCCACGAGCTGGGCCACGAGCTTGACCCCCAGCCCTTCTATGTCCATGGCGTTCTTGGAGGCGAAGTACCTTATCCTCTCCTTGACCTGTGCCGGACAGGCGGAATTGGTGCACCTGTGCGCGGCCTCGTCCGGGAGCCTCACCACCTTCGCCCCGCAGACGGGGCACCTCTCCGGCATCCTGAAGGGCCTTTCCTTTCCCGTCCTCCTCTCCTTCACGACCGCCACCACCTCGGGTATCACATCCCCGGCCCTCTGCACTATCACCGTATCCCCTATCCTTACGTCCTTCTTATCTATCTCGTCCTGGTTGTGGAGGGTGGCCCTCTTGACCTCCACCCCGCCCACGTGCACGGGCTCCATGATCGCCACGGGGGTGAGGACCCCGGTCCTACCCACCTGGACCACTATGTCCTTTATGACCGTGGTGGCCTGCCTCGGGGGGAACTTGTACGCTATGGCCCAACGGGGACTCCTGGCCTTCTCCCCCAGCCTCCTTTGGAGGTCGAGCCTGTTGACCTTGATGACGACCCCGTCGGCCTCGTAGGGGAGCTCCTCCCTAATCTTCAGAAGCTCCCTGTAGTAGTCCACCGCCTCGTCTACGTTCCTGCAGAGCCTGTTGAGTGGGTTGGTCCTCAGGCCCCAGCTCCTCAAGGCCTGGAGCACCTCCCAGTGGGTGGAGAACTCCCTTCCCACCACCTGTCCCACCCCGTAGAAGAATATGTCCAAGGGCCTCGAAGCGGTTATCCTCGGGTCCAGCTGCCGCACCGAGCCGGCGGCAGCGTTCCTCGGGTTTGCGAAGGGTGGCTCCCCCTCCTCCGCCCTCCTCCGGTTCAGCTCCCTGAAGTCCTCTATGTGCATTATCACCTCCCCCCTCACCTCCAGCCTTTCGGGGGGGTCCCCCAGAAGGACCAAGGGAACCGCCCTTATGGTCCTCAGGTTCTGGGTCACGTCCTCCCCCACGAACCCATCCCCCCTCGTGGAGCCCACCACGAGCCTCCCCCTCTCGTAGACCAGTTCCACCCCGAGCCCGTCGAGCTTCGGTTCGGCGACATATTCTATGTCTTCGTCCGTCCCCAAGAACCTCTTCACCCTCTCGTCGAACTCCCTCACCTCCTCCTCGTCCATGGCGTTGTCCAAGCTCAACATGGGTATAGTGTGGGGGACGGTCCCGAACTCCTCGGCGGGCTGGGCGCCCACCCTCTGGGTCGGGGAGTCCGGAGTTACGAACTCCGGGAACTTCTCCTCGAGCTCCTGAAGCTCCCTGAAGAGCCTGTCGTATTCGGCATCGGATATCTCCGGAGAATCCAAGACGTAGTACCTGTAGTTGTGATACCTTATAAGCTCCCTTAGCTCCTCTATCCGCCTTCTGGCCTCCTCCTTGGTCATATCCGCCTCCTAAACCCTGAGGGATTCTAAGAAAAGACGGACTATGAGTATGAGAAGGATGAGGATCAAAGGCGAGAAGTCCAACCCTGCGGTCCAGAGCGCCCTGGGGAGCCTCCTGCGTATGGGGCCCAAGGCCGGCTCCGTTATGCGATGTAGGAACTGGACCAGGGGATTGTAAGGGTTCACGTGGAACCATGAGACCACCACCCTCACGACCACTATCCACATGTAAAAGTTCAAAAGCCCTGAGGCTATGCCTATGAGTCCGTTGACGAAGTGTCTAGCATCGAACATGTCGTCCCCCGAAGGCTACGAAGGCCTCGGCCCAAATATGGCCGTGCCTATCCGGACCATCGTGGACCCTTCCTCTATCGCAACTTCGAAGTCCCCGCTCATCCCCATAGAAAGCACCGGAAGTTGGACTCCTAACTCCCGCTCGGCCTCCTCCCTCAGCTCCCTCAGGAGCGAGAAAGCCTTCCTCACCTTCCCCTCGTCCTCCGTGAGAGGTCCTATGGTCATGAGCCCCCTCACGGAGACCCCCTCAAGCTCCAGTAGTCCCCCCACGAGGTCTAAGGTCCCCTCGGGCGAAACTCCGAACTTGGTCTCCTCGCCGGATGTGTTCACCTCCACGAGGACCTCTACTGTCCTTCCGGTCTGCAAGGCCCTCTTGGATATCTCCTCCCCGAGCCTGAGGCTGTCCACGGATTGGATGACTTCGAAAAGCTTCAGGGCCTTTTTGACCTTGTTCCTCTGGAGGTGGCCTATCATATGCTTACGGAAGGGAAGTCGGATAAGGGGGAACTTAGCCTCGGCCTCCTGGACCCTGTTCTCCCCCACCACCTTCACCCCAACCCTTATGGCCTCCTCGATCTCCTCCGGAGTCCTGCCCTTGGTCGCCGCCACGAGGACCACCTCCTC
>QNCW01000007.1 GCA_003645885.1 Candidatus Latescibacterota bacterium
AGTTCGCAGACGATACATAGCTGTTCCGAATGTTGGACCGAAGGAACGACCGCAGTCCTGGCAGCGCCAGCGTTGTCTTCCTCCTTTGTGCCCATTGCGTATGACATGGGTTGACCCGCAGTGAGGGCAGGAAGGATTGTTCGGTGATGGCTTCCGGGGCATTTTTATCACCTCCTGCCCTTAATATAAACATTACTCAAGAGAGTGACAACCGGAGTTTTCCATCCCTGCACTTTTCGGAATAGGCGGGACGGCGTTGGAGTGTGGGGATTACGGAAGTTTTGGAGGGTCACAGGGGGGATCTTGTAAGCAGCCTTTTGGTTTTGCTCGGGGACCTGTATTTTAGGGAAGGGGAGAGTGAGAAGGCGGGACAGGCTTACATGCAAGCTTTTGTTCGCAGGCTTGGGGTTTTGGAGGGAGGGAGAGTGATACCTGGGTGTTATGGTATAGTTCCCCAAGAAAGGGATAAACTCGAGGCTTTGGAGGTCCTCGGGGGGCTCAGGCTCGGGACGCCCGGTGGGATGTTGGAGCTTTCGGGTACGTTTTGGCTTGCCGGCGACTTTGAGGGGGCACGAGGGGTGCTGGAGGAGATCGTGGAGAGGTATCCCGGAAGCCCGGATGCAGGTGAGGCGAAGTTAAGGCTTGAGCTCGTGGAAAGGCTGAAGAAGGTGAGATAGCCCACAGGGAGCTTAACCTAAGAGTACCTCTCTATCAAAGCCCTGCTCTTAGGGTCTAGGGCCCGGAGGTCGGGCACATCGTACCTGTTTCCATCTACGTCGCTGAACATGAGCCTTACGCCCATCCTCTGGGCGGTCTCCCTCAGGTTCCTCGTGAGGAACCTCCTGGGCCCCCTGTCGGTCTCCACCTCCCATTCCACAAGCCCGAAGTGTTCCCTGCAGGAGCGCACCTTGAGGATCCTCGGAACCACGTACCTCTTCCTAAGTTCCTCCCTGAGGGCCCGTTGGCTCTCGGGCTCCAGAGAGCGAAGTCTCTCTACGATGCCTATCTCCCTTCCGTCCTCGTCTATGACCGATATCCATCCCTCATCGTCGCTCAGGGGGAAGAGGGGAACTACCTTAACGTTTTCGTATATCTTACCGTCCACCTCCAATCCCAGGCTGCCCCCTTCCCTGAAGAACCTGAGCGCCTCGGGCTTCAGGACCCTGAACTCCGTCGAAAGTTCCTTCGGCAAGGGGATGGAGGGACCGGGCTTAGGAGCCCCTCCGGGAGGGCGACCTCCGTGCCAGAAATGCATCCCTGCCTCCTAGATACGACCTCGGCGGCCCGGCAGAAGGCCGGCCGAGGTTTCAACGCTCCACAGCCCTGACCTTGGATACCTCCCTGTAGGTCTGCACGAGCCTGTAGAACTCCCCCTTCTTCTCCATAAGCTCGTCGTGAGTGCCCACCTCGACTACCCTCCCCTCCTTAAGGACCACGAGCCTGTCCGCGTTCTTGAGGGTCGAAAGTCTATGTGCTATGGCTATGGTGGTCCTTCCCTTCACGAGCCTTCCTATCGCCTCCTGTATCTGCCTCTCGGTCTCCACGTCCACCTGGGATGTGGCCTCGTCGAGTATGAGTATCCTGGGGTTATGGAGCACGGCTCTGGCTATCGCTATCCTCTGCTTCTCCCCGGAGGAGAGGCCCTGGCCCCCTTCGCCTATTACGGTGTCGTAACCGTCCGGCTTCCTCAGGATGAAGTCGTGTGCGTTGGCTATCTTGGCCGCCCTTATTATCTCCTCCCTCGTGGCGTCGGGCTTTGCGTAGGATATGTTCTCCGCTATCGTCCCGCTGAAGAGGAAGGTGTCCTGGGGGACTATGCCTATCTGCCTCCTGAGGTCCTGGAGCCTTATCTTCCTCAGGGGGACCCCATCTACGAGTATCTCCCCGGAGTCCACATCGTAGAACCTGCATATGAGATTTATCGTCGTAGTCTTGCCGGCCCCGCTGTGGCCCACGAGCCCTATCATCTCCCCTGGCCTTACCTCCAGGTTTACTTCCTTGAGCACCGGCTTATTTTTCTCGTACCCGAAGCTTACATCCCTGAACTCTATACGTCCCTCTATCCTCGGCATGGGGACCGCATCCTCGGCGTCCTCCACCTCCGGCCTGGTGTCCAAGATCTCGAAGACCCTCTCTGCGGCCGTCAGCGACCTCGAACACCAGTTCACGAGCCAGGAGAGGGCCCTCATGGGGGCGTAGAACATGCCCACATACATCAGGAACGCCATCAGGGTCCCCAAGCTTATCCTTTCGAAGAGGACCTGCCTCCCTCCGACGTACCACACCAGTATGGTCCCGAGCATTATGAGGAGGGATGTCCCGGAGAAGGCCAGGGCCCACGCCCTCTCGACCTGAACCCCAGTGTAGGCCAGCTCCCAGCTCCTCTTGGTGAACTTCGAGACCTCCCTGGGTTCCTGTGCGAACGCCCTCACTATCTTGAGCCCAGAAAGCGTCTCGCTCAGAAGGGCGTTGAGCCTGCTCCACCTGTAGAAGAACCTATGCATATAGAGCCTGAGCTTGTGCCAGAAGGCCTGGGCCACGAAGGTCACCAAGGGCGCGGGGACCAGCACCCAGAGGGCCAGCTTCCAGTTCATCCAGAAGAGCACCACACCTATCCCCAGGAGCAGGAGCGAATCTACGATGAGGTCCTGGACGCTCCAGACCAGGAACCTCTGGAGCTGGCCCGTGTCCTGGTTTATCCTCGAGATGACCGTGCCCATCTGCCTCCTGTCGTAGAAGCTCAGGGAGAGGTACTGGAGGTGATGGTAGAGCCTGGAGCGGATGTCGTGGGTTATCCTGTTCCCCAACCACGCCGAAAGCCATCCCTGTGCAGCCCCCACCGCGGCCATGAGGACCCGGGAGAGGGCCAAAATTATTACCAAGATCCCCAGAAGCTTGAGCCTTTCCCGAAGTGGGGCTACATGTCCCTTCGGAGCGAGGACTTCGTCCATAAGGGGCTTGTTCAGGTACGGGGGGAGAAGTCCGAGGGCGGTGTTGAGTATGGCCAAGAGGGAAAGTCCGATGGCCTGGGGCCAGTAGGGCTTGAGGTAACCCGCAAGGCGGACCAAGGTCCTCCTCTTGGGGGTGCAGACGGGACAGACCTTAGTTCCGGGCTCCAACGGAAAGCCGCACTTGGGACACCTCTCCTCCTCCTTCCCCTCCCACTCGGCCTCCTCCCCCCTGCTCCACTTCTCCAGGAGCTTGGCCGCCTCCGAGAACTTCCCGGACCTGGAGTTCGTGTAGTGTACCAGCTCCACCGGGCGCCCGTTGTGCTTGGCGGTGAGTATCCCCCCGCCAACGACGGGCTCGGCCTTGGGCTCTTTAAGCTCCCTCAGGGGAAAGGTGGTCCTCCCGTCTTCCCGGAGGATCGTGACCTGGTCTCCGGCCACCACCAGCCACTGCCTCCCGAAGGAGCCGTCGGGGAGCAAATCCGCCTCCAGGCATAGGCGGACCTGCTCGGAAAATTTTACCCCCTCTGGGAGGGGGTCCGGAAATCCTTCAGCTCTTCCCATATCAAAAATCTATGGCTCCCCGGGCAGGACTCGAACCTGCAACCTAGTGGTTAACAGCCACCCGCTCTGCCAGTTGAGCTACCGGGGAGTATTGACTAAATATAATACTTTTTCCCCAGAAGTGCAAGTGGGCGGTGACGGATTCGAACCGCCGACCTCCTCCTTGTAAGGGAGGCGCTCTGACCACCTGAGCTAACCGCCCGCATCTGAGCCGAGCAGTATCGCCAGAGGGACGAGAACGCAGTAGCCGGCCACCAGGAGGAGGGGAGCTAAGGTGAGCGAGAGGAAGCCCTCCGCCGGTGGGATGCTTAAGAATATGTAACCTAAAGCTATGGTGCTCAAAGCGATCCAGAGGACCCTTTTGTTCCTGCGGCCGAGGAGGGGAACCCGCCTTCTGCGTCTAACTGCCATCCGACTCCTCCAGAAGCTCCTGGGCCTCCTCGAGGCGGTCCGGGGGCACCTGGACCTGCACCTCCCCCAGACCGTCCAATGTCAACCCGTAGATCTGTCCGATGCTCTCGTACTTCAGGACCACGGGGATGCCTGCACTTTCTAATACACTTTTCAGAAGCTGGGCCCGCAACATTCCCGTCGTGGTCGCTACTGTGGTCCACGCCATGTAACACCCCCGAAAGCTACCCAAAAGATAGCAAGTGGGGCTCCATCTGTCAAGATCTTTCTACTTGACAGGATCGGCGAAGGTGGTTATAATTACTACGAAGATAGAAGGGGAGGGTATCGTGCTACACACGTTACACGTTTCGACGAGGTCCAGGGCGGAACTTGTAGACATAACAGCCCAGGTCCAGGACCTGGTGAGGAGCAGCGAGGTGTCCGAGGGTATATGCCTCGTGTACGTCCCCCACACGACCGCAGGGGTCACCATAAACGAAGGGGCCGACCCCGATGTGAGGAGGGACATATTGGAGCAGTTGGAGAGGTTGGTCCCCGAGGACGGCCGTTACCACCATCTGGAGGGGAACGCCGATGCCCACATAAAGGCGAGCTTGCTCGGAAGTTCGGTGCTTGTGCCGATATCGGGGGGAAGGCTGTCGCTGGGAACTTGGCAGGCCATCTTCTTAGCGGAGTTCGACGGCCCGAGGAGGAGGAGGGTCCTGGTGCAAGTGATGGGAGGTTGAGATGGGCTACGCCGTAGGGGTGGACTTAGGGGGACACTTTATAAAGGTGGGCCTCGTGGACGAGGAGGGAAGGGTGGTCTCAAAGGTCGAGGCCCCGACCTCGGCTGAGAGGGGAAGGGAAGCATCCATCGGCCGGTTGGTGGAGACCGTCAGGGAATTCCTGGCCGGATGCCGGGGCGTTCCGGACGGCGTGGGGGTGGGAAGTCCGGGTTTGGTCGATGTGGAAGAGGGTGTCGTGCGCTTCTCCCCCAACTTCCCCGGATGGCTGGACGTCCCCCTCCGCAGCATACTTCAGGAGGCCACGGGCCTGCCGGTAGCCTTGGAGAACGATGCGAACGCTGCCGCCCTGGCTGAGAAGGAGTTCGGAGCAGGAAGGGATCTTTCGAACTTCGTCTTCGTGACGCTGGGCACGGGCGTGGGAGGGGCCATAGTCCTGGACGGGAAGCTCTTCAGAGGTCCCTCGGGCACCGCCGGGGAGATAGGCCACATGACGGTGGACCCGGACGGTCCTAAGTGCAACTGCGGTAACAACGGATGCTTGGAAATGTTCGTCGGAATAGAACGCATAGTAGAGCGGGCGAGGGAGAAGCTGAGGACTTGGAAGGGAAGGACGGTCCTGGTAGATGTTGTCGGAGGAGATCTGGACGGGCTCACCCCCAAGCACCTATCCGAGGCCGCGAAGCTCGGGGACGAGCTTGCCCTGAAGGTCTGGGAGGAGGTGGGAACTTACCTCGGCATAGCCTTTGCGAGCATAGCGAACCTCCTAAACCCCGAGGCGTTCGTGCTCGGAGGAGGCGTGAGCAGGGCCGGGGAGGTGCTCCTCGGGCCGATAAGGGAGACCATAAGGAAGAGGGCCATGAGGGTCCCGGCGGGCCTCGTCCGGGTCCTCACAGCCCAAGTTCGGGACGCAGGGATCGTGGGAGCGTCGCTGCTCGTGCGGTAGATGGGTCACCTTTCAGCCTTCGAGGTGTCGGGAGGCATCAGATCTTCGACCACGACCTCGCCGTCCTTCCGTTCCACGACCTGACGCACGAACCCTCGGGCCCCCTGGCTCTTCTCCCATCTTACCTCCCAGCCCCTGCTTCCCAACCTCCTCACCTCGCTCATGACCCCCCTCACCTCGAGGATGGCCTCCTCCCTTTCGGGCCATAACAGACCCTTACCGCTCTCCGAAGCTTTCCCGTACTTCCTGGTTCGGCGCTCCGTCTCCTGTTCTATGGGCATGGGTCCCCATAACCTCGGGGTCACGTAGAATATGTTCGCCCCCTCCTCCTCGTTCTCCGGTTCGACCTTCGCCTTCCTTTGGTACGGGACCGTCACCTTTATCCTCCCGTCCTCCACGATCTCACATTTATATCCGGTGATCAAGGAGAACACCTTGTTCCAGACCTGCTCCTTCCGGTTTTGGAATTCCGCATTCAAGTAGCCCAAAGATAAACATAGGCCCGCAATCAACAGGAGGCCCCTCCAGGTGAATTTCCTTCCCCTTTTCATCGTAAGCTCCTCCGAGTCCAGAAGACCTAACTCCAAAGATACCTGATCCATCCCTCTTTGTCAATAGCTATTGACAGGAGGAACGTTCTGATGTAACTTGTGGGCAAGGAACCGGAGCGGTCCTATGCAGGCTGATCTCTTTCGGCCTTACGTTTACACGGTATCCGAGCTGACCGGTCGGATCAAGGACCTTGTGGAGGGTTCCTTTCCCCCAGTCTGGGTCGAGGGCGAGATGTCCGACTATGTGCACCACGGTGCCTCAGGGCACAGGTACTTCACCCTGAAGGACGGGGAGGGCCAGCTTAAGTGTGTGATGTGGAGGTGGCTGGCCGAGAGGCTCAGGTTCGTGCCGAGGGACGGGCTCCGGGTCCTAGCGTACGGGGAGCTGACGGTATACGGCAAGGCGGGCAGGTACGAGCTTATGGTCTCCCGTCTCCTCCCGGTCGGCACGGGGGAACTTTGGAGGGCCTTGGAGAGGCTCAGGGAGAAGCTCGCAGGGGAGGGGCTCTTCTCGGACGAGAGGAAGCGACCGCTTCCTCAGTTTCCCGAGCGCATAGGAGTAGTCACATCGGCGGACGGAGCAGCTATATGGGACATAGCGAGGGTGGTCTCCCGGAGGGCCCCTTGGGTGGAGATAATACTCTTCCCGGTCAGGGTCCAGGGGGAGGGAGCTGCGGAGGAGGTCGCCCTCGGGGTGGAGAGGATGAACGAGTACGGGGAAGTGGACGTGCTTATAGTCGGGAGGGGAGGAGGTTCGGCGGAGGACCTCTGGGCGTTCAACGAGGAGGTGGTCGTAAGGGCCGTGGCCGGGTCCAGGGTCCCGGTCATATCCGCCGTCGGGCACGAGATCGACCTGACCCTCACGGACCTGGCCGCCGACAGGAGGGCCCCTACCCCTTCCGCCGCGGCCGAGATGGCGGTGCCTGACAGGGCGGAGCTCTCGGAGAAGGTCCGCTCCCTGAAGGCCAGGCTCAGGGAGGCCATGGACGGGTTCGTGAGGGACCTCGAAGGGAAGCTCGCTTCCCTGAGGAGCTCCTACGCCCTCAGACAGGTCCCGGACAGAGTCTTAGGATTTTGCCGTGAGGTGGACGAGCTCCGCAGGAGGCTCTCCAAGGCTATGGGCCACGATATGGAGCTAAGGTTCGGCAGGCTGAGCTACCTCTCGGGGAGGCTCGAAGCTTTAGGTCCTGCGAGGGCCATGGAGAGGGGGTTCAGCGTGGTAAGGAAGCTTCCCGAGGGGAAGGTGGTGAAGGATGCGGAGGAGCTCGGGCCGGGGGAGAGGGTGGAGGTCACCTTCCTCAGGGGGAAGGCTCTATGCGAGGTGGTCTCGGTATGGAAAGGGTAGAGAGGAGGTTCGCAGAACTTCTGGAGTTGCTCAGACCTCACTATCTTCCCGAGGGGATGGAGCTTGTGGAGAGGGCCTTCGCCTTAAGCAGGGAGGCCCACATGGGACAGACCCGCATGTCCGGGGAGCCGTTCGTGAGCCACTGCGTGGAGGTGGCGCACATACTCGCCGAGCTACAGATGGACCCAGAGACCGTGGCGGCGGGACTCCTGCACGATGTGGTGGAGGACACGGAAGTGAGGCTCGGCCTGATCAGGAGGGAGTTCGGGGAGAGGGTCGCCGAACTTGTAGACGGCGTCACGAGGATAGCTCAGATCGAAAGGAAGAGGGAGGAGAGGGCCGGCGGGAAACACCCCGAGGCCAAGCAGGCGGACTACTTCAGGAAGTTCCTCCTCTCCATGGCGAAGGACCTGAGGGTAGTGCTCATAAAGTTCGCCGACCGCCTCCACAACATGCGCACCATCTCATCCCTCCCTCCTGAGACCCAGCGCTACAAAGCACTGGAGACCTTGCAGGTCTACGTTCCTATGGCCCATAGATTTGGAATGTACAAGCTGAAGAACGAGCTCGAGGACCTGAGCTTCAAGGTGCTCCATCCTCAGGAATATCGGGAGATAGAGCGCAAGGTGGCCATGAAGAGGTCCGAGAGGGAACGCCGCCTCGAGGAGATAAAGCTTCCACTCAGGGAGGCCTTGGAGGGGGAGGGGATAGAGGCAGAGATAACTGGAAGGGCCAAACATTTCTACAGCATATTCCGAAAGATGGTGGAAGGAGGCAAGAGCTTCGAGGAGATATACGACCTTATGGGGATAAGGATAATAGTCCCGACCGTCGGGGACTGCTACACCGCCTTGGGGGTGGTCCACAGGCTCTTCTCCCACGTGGAAGGGAGGATAAAGGACTACATAGCCCATCCCAAGCCCAACGGGTACCAATCCCTCCACACGACCGTGGTCGTCCCTGAGGGCCAGATCTTGGAGGTGCAGATAAGGACCCCCGAGATGCACAGGGTGGCCGAGATGGGCATAGCCGCCCACTGGAGGTACAAAGAGGGGAAGGTAGAGGAGGACGAACAGTTGGAAAGGCACATAAGGTGGATAAGGGAAGTGCTTGAAAGGCAGAAGGACACAAGGGATCCGAAGGAGTTTATGGAGGACTTGAAGATAGAGCTTTACCAGAACGAGATCTTCGTCTTCACCCCTAAGGGGGAGATAAAGGCCCTCCCCAAGGGGGCGACTGCACTGGACTTCGCCTTCAGCGTCCACACCGACATTGGCCTTCACTGCTACGCAGCTAAGGTGAACGGCCGCCTCGTCCCCATAAGCACCCAGCTTCAAACCGGGGACATGGTGGAGATCCTGACATCCCCGAACCAGAAGCCCCACAGGGACTGGTTACAGTTCGTGGTCACCTCAAAGGCGAAGAGCAGGATAAAAAGGTGGTTGAAGGCGGAGGCCTACGAGGACAGCGTCAGGCTGGGCGAGGAACTTCTGGCCAAGGAGCTGAAGCGCCGTAGGCTCAGGCCGGACGAGGAAAGGCTCGAGGAACTCGCCCGCTCTCTCGGCCGCAGGGACCTGGAACATCTCTACGCCGGGCTCGGAAGCGGGGAGCTTTCCCTGAGCCAGGTCGTACACAAGCTTACAGGCACGGAGCCCAGGCTCCAGAGGGCGAGGGGCAGGCCAGCCCCGCAGGGGACTGGACTGAGGCTCAAGGGCATAGATAACGTGATGATAAGGGCGGCGGCCTGCTGTTGTCCGCTTCCCGGGGACGAGGTCTTCGGTTTCGTCACGAAGGGCAGGGGGATCTCGGTCCACAGGGCCGGATGTCCGAACATCGAAAGGCTCGTAAAGGACGACGGGAGGTGGCTTGCCGTGGAGTGGGAGCCCGACCCGGAGAGGACGTACCTTGCCCGCATATTCGTCAGGGCCGACGACCGCAAGCGCCTTTTGGAGGACATCGTACAGCAGATAAGCATGATGGACATAAATATAAGGGGCGTCACGGGGAAGGCCTCCTTGGGCACGGCGGAGAACATATTCGAGGTGGACGTGCACGACAGAAAGGAGCTCGAGGACCTCATGGCACGGATAAGGAAGGTTCGGGGGGTGAGGGGGGTGCAGAGGCTCAACGCCCCTCCCTACCCCATGCGTCACAGGACCAAGCTTACATGAGGAGCCCAGATGGACGAGAAGGAACTTGCGGGCATCTTCAGGCACCTTGCCGACATCTTAGCGTATCTGGGAGAGGACCAGTTCAAGGTGAGGGCGTACAGGAAGGCGGCGGGGGCCTTGGAGGAACTTGGGGAGGACGTTCGGAAGCTGGCGGCCGAGGGGAAGCTCCAGGAAGTTCCGGGGGTGGGCAGGGCCATAGCTAAGAAGATAGAGGAGTTCCTCACGACCGGCAGGATGCGCAAGTACGACGAGGCCCTCAGGTCCGTGCCCGAGGGGGTCGCCGAACTTCTGAAGCTCCCGGGCCTGGGCCCCAGGACCGTCGCTAAGCTGGTCGAGATGGGCATAGATGATCCCGGGGCGCTGCGGAGGGCCTTAGCAGAGGGCAGGGCCTTCCCAGGGCTCAAGGTGAGGTGGGACGAGGTTAAGGAGGCTTTGGGGCTGGGATGAAGGTGAGCCTGAGAAGGTCTTGACAAAATGGAGTTCCTCACGTTATCTTGAAAGCGAAGCTATACCTAAGGGTGGGTCCACGTGAGGTCCTTCAAAGAAAGGAGGTTCCATGAGGAGGGTAGTCCTTCCGGCAGCTTTGGTGTTAGGGGTCAGTGGGTTAGTGTTCGCCCACTTCTGGTTGAAGCTGGAATGGAATAAGGACGACGAGCTGTACGTCGCCGGTTGGACTCCCCCTCCCAGCGGTGGGATAATGTGGCAAAAGGATGATTTTGAGGTCATGGCCGACATAGATCGCTTCGCAGGCCGGATGTGGGACGAGATGATCTACTACGGTCCGGACCAGAGCGCTGATAGGTTCGAAGAGGATGAGGTAGTAGGCCTGCTGTTTTCCTACGGAGACTTCGACGACCCAGAGAGCCCCAAGCAGTACCATGCGTACTGGACGGTGAACCACCAGGACCTCACCTTCAAGTTCGCCGAGCGCCTCTGCGACTTTTTAGTGGCGCCTCTGGAGGTTGAGCCGGCGGTCGAGGCCAACACCTGGGATCGGATAAAGGCCAGCTTCAAGTAATCCAAACTCGGAGGAGGTTTGCCTATGAAGAAGATCCTGCTGCTGACAGCCATGGCCGGCCTGGCGGGGTGTGCGAAGTTCGGGTATTACTATTATGCCGGGCCTTTGAAGCCCGTAGGTGAGACCGAGCAACTTGTAACTGGGATGACGGTTTACGACGACGGGACAGTGAGCTTCGTGAAGGAACGTCTTGAGGTGTCCCTCCGGCCCATGACTGACGAGGAACTGAACAGGCAGTTCGCCAGAGCGTCCAGGGGGGGACCTAAGGCCACTAACCCTTATACTTACGGAGATGCGAAGTATCGCGACTTGGGCATCACCCCTCAGAGGTTTACGGTATTCAGGTTGAGGGTGAAGAACTACACGTATCCCAAGGTCCTTTTGGACCCCACCAAGATGATGATAAAGGCCGACAACGGAAGGGAATATTGGGCTTTGAGCTTGGAGCAATTGACCCTCTACTATCGTGCCTACGCCGTGGCGTACGCTGGGAACGAGTACGGCAGGTTCGAGGCCCGTAAGGACATATTGAAACGGACCCTGTACCCTGGGGACCCCATATTCAGCGGGCAGGAGGAGGAGGGATACGTGGTCTTCCCGGCCCTCCATCCGGATGTGGACAAGATAACCGTATGGGTTAAGGACTTAGCCTTACGGTTCGATTATAAGGGAGAACCCTTAGAGACAATTGATATCCCCTTCAGGTTCAAGAGGGATATAGGTAAGATTTTTCCCGACGGTCATATAGAACTGGCACGATAAGTCCCCTTCCAATAGGTTATACTTCCACTCACCACGCTCATAACCACCCTACCCTTCAAGTTCCTGCCGGCGAAAGGGGTATTGCGGGCCTTGGAGCGGAAGGACTCGGGGTCCACGGTCCATTCGACCTCAGGGTCTATGACCGTGAGGTCCGCCGGAGTTCCGGGTGTGAGCCTTCCTCCCGGGACCCCCAGGATGCGGGCTGGATTGAGGCTGAGCTTGGCCAAAAGCTCCGAGGGGGGGAGCACCCCTCCCTCCACGAGCACGGTCCACGAGACCCCGAGCGTGGTCTCGAGTCCTACGACCCCGAAGGGGGCCTCGGGAAGGGGGAGGGCCTTCTCCTGGGGGGAGTGGGGGGCGTGGTCGGACGCTATGACATCTATGGTGCCGTCCGCCAGGCCCCTGAGGACCTCAAGCCTGTCCTCCTCCGAGCGGAGGGGGGGGTTCATCTTGGCGTTCGTCCCGTGCCTGAACAGGGCCTCGTAGGTGAGGGAGAAGTAGTGGGGGGCAGTCTCGCAGGTGACGGGGACGCCCCTTGACTTCGCCTCCCGGATGAGACGTACGCTTCCCGCAGTGCTCACGTGGGCTATGTGTATCCTGACCCCCACCTCCTCCGCAAGGCTCAGGTCCCTTGCGAGCATATTCTCCTCCGCCTCGGGAGGGATGCCCCGGACTCCAAGGGCTCCGGCCACCCTTGAGTCCACGACCCCACCTGCGGAAAGTTCGGGGTCCTCCTCGTGTAATATCAGGAGGACCCCTACCTCCTTCGCCCTCGCAAGGGCCCTGCGCATGACCTCCTCGCAGGCTATGGGACGTCCGTCGTCGGAAAGTGCCACAGCCCCTGCGGATCTGAGGGCGCCGAAGTCGGTGAGTTCCCTCCCCTTTTGTCCTTCTGTGACAGCGGCTATCGGATATATCCTTGCGGGAAGGCCCTTCGACCTGTCCAGGACCCAGCGCACCCAACGGGGCGTGTCCACGACGGGGGAAGTGTTCGGCATATGCGCCACCGCAGTGAACCCGCCTGCTGATGCCGCCTCGGTCCCGGTCCTCAAGGTCTCTTTGTGGGAGCCCCCGGGCTCCCTCAGGTGGACGTGCATATCTACCAGCCCCGGAGTCAGGACCCTTCCCTCCAGGTCCACGACCTGGCCCGAGGGCGGGGCTTCGCCCACTCCGGCTATGAGGCCGTCCTCAACCCAGAGGTCGGCCACCTCGTCGGTCCCGGACAACGGGTCGATTATCCTCGCATCTTTGAATATGAGGCGTGACACGTTATCCCGTCAAGACCATCTTCAGCAAGGCCATCCTTATGTACAGGCCGTTCTGGGCCTGGCGGAAGTAGGCGGCCCTGGGGTCTTCGTCCACCTCGGGGGCTATCTCGTCCACCCTCGGGAGGGGATGCATTATTATGGCGTCCGGCTTCATCACGTCCAAGATCTCGTGGTTTATGATGTATATCCCCCTTGCCCTTTCGTAATCCTCTATCCGGTCGCCGAAGCGTTCCTTCTGGATCCTGGTCTGGTAGATGACGTCGACCTTGGAAGCGACCTCCTTCAGGTCCTCCTCCTCGTAGAAGGGGACCCTGTGGCGCGTCAGGTACTCCTTTATGTCGTCCCTCATCCTGACGACGTCCGGGGCGACGAAGTACATCTTGACATCTTTATATTTCGCAAGGAGGTAACAGAGGGAGCGCACGGTCCTGCCGTTAGCGAGGTCCCCGACCATGGCTATCGAGATACCATCTATGTGGCCCAGCTCCTTCTCTATGGTGTAGAGGTCCAGGAGGGCCTGGGTAGGGTGCTGGCCGGGGCCGTCCCCTGCGTTGATTATCGGTACGCTGGAGACCCTCGCTGCACGCTCAGCGGCGCCGCTCTCGTAGTGGCGGAGGACTATGACGTCCGCGTACCCGTCCACTATGCGGATAGTGTCCTCGAGGGTCTCGCCCTTAGCTGCCGAGGAGAACTCCCGTGCGTTCTCCGTGCTTATGACCCTCCCTCCGAGGCGCATCATGGCGGACTCGAAGGAGAGGCGGGTCCTGGTGCTGGGCTCGTAGAACACTGTGGCCATTACCTTTCCGAAGAGGATGTCGGAACCTCCCTTGCGGGCCACATCCTCCATCTCCCTGGCCTCGGAGAATATCCTGCTCAGGAGTTCCCTGTCGAACTGCTGGGCCCTTATGATGTGAAAAAGTCGCATATACCCTCCCTCGGTTGAGGTTTCCCGGGTTTCAAATATAAGGATTTTGGAGGTACGCACAAGGGGTATACAGCATGAGGAGGCTGACCTACTTCCTGAGGGCGGTCCGGAAGGTACTTCGGACGAGGCTGAAGGGGGAGGGGCCCTTCTTCGTCTCCCACCTTATAACGGCCAGGTGCTTCGCAAGGTGTCCCACGTGCCTTTGGAGGGGGGATGTGCCCGAGGAGAAGAACGTCTCCAAGGTCCTGAAGTTCTATAGGGAGGCCAGGGAGGAAGGATTCGTGAGCACGACGTTTTGGGGAGGGGAACCCTTGCTCTGGGAGGGGCTCTTGGAGGTCATGGAAGGGTGCAGGAAGATGGGCTTCGTCACGGGACTGATAACCAACGGCTACCTGCTGCCGAGGTATGCGAGGGACTTGGCCCATCTGGCGGACTTCGTGATAGTCTCGGTGGACCTTCCCTCGGAGGAACACGACAGGCTGAGGGGAGTGGAGGGTATGTTCAGAAGGGCGCTTGAGGGGATCAGCCTGCTTTCGGAGGAGAACCCGGGGCTGAAGGTGTTCCTGAACACTGTGGTGAGCAGGCTGAACTTCCATGCTGTGGAGGGGATGGTGGAGCTCTGCGAGGAGTTGGGGATATCGGTCACGTTCGAGTCAGTGGACGAGGGGGAACCCCAGTTCAGGGACGGGCCGAGGGTCGAGGGGCTGAGGCTTCCGAGGGAGGAGGAGGCGGAGGTCTTCGGGAGGATAAGGAGGATGAAAAGGGAGGGGAGACCCGTGAACAACTCCGAGAGCTACCTAAGGATGTTCGAGGAGGGGAGGGTGAGGTACAGGTGCCACCTGCCCAGCATATCGGTGAGGGTAGAGCCGGACGGGAACGTCACGAACTGCTTAGACAGAAAGCATCCTCTGGGGAACGTGTACAGGGACAGGTTGAGGGACATATTGGAGGGGGAGAGGATGAGGTGGCTCAGGAGGGAGGCGCTCGGGTGCCACAGGTGCGTGGACACCGGGACGGTGGAATCCTCCCTCTTCTGGGAGTTCAAACCCGAGGTCGTGCTCAACACGCTGAGGTTGTTCTTGGGCTGACTTAACAAGGTCCTCGGGTAGATTTTCAGGAGACCCCTTCCAGGGAGGTAGAGGTGAGGTACGATAGGATATTTCCCCTCAAGGACGCTTCGTCCTATCCGGGTTCCCCTACCTTGGACATTGTCTTCTTCGTTCCGAGGGAGAGGGTCCCCCTGAGGCTGTGGCTCAGGACGGACGCCGAAAGGCCCGAGGTTGCGATAGACGATGAGGTCTTCCTGTCCCGGGCCACCTACGACGGCCCTCCCAGATGGATCGACCTGGGGGTTACTGAGAGGCTCGGGGGGTTCGGGCAGCTCAGGGTGCGGGGGATGAGCCCTGTTGAGGCGGAGGAGTCCTACCTGGTGGTCACCGCCAGGGTGGACGAGGTGCTAAGTGGAAGCTTGGTCAAGCCCGACCTGGGTGAGGCCGGACGAGAAGTCCTAAGCTCAGAGCGACGCACAGCCAGGGGAGCCACTCGCCGTACCTGGTGTAAAAAGTCTCCTTGCCCTCCTTGAGGGGGAGCTCCCCCACGAGCACGGCGTCCTTGAAGATCTCGGTGGCCTTAAGGACCCTGCCGTAGGGGTCCACGAGCATGGACACCCCGGTGTTGGCACACCTTGCGAGGGATATCCTGTTCTCCACGGTCCTCAGGACGGCCATCTGAGCGTGCTGGTAGGGCGCCGAGTAAGGTCCGAACCATGCATCGTTCGTTATGTTCACGAGGAGGTTCGCCCCGTCCCTCACGAACCTCCTCACGTCCCTAGCGAAGGCAGCCTCGAAACATATGAGGGCCGGAAACCTGGCCTTCCCGACCTCGAACAGCATCCTCCTCCTGCCGGGCGTGAAGTTCCCCGGCCCCCCTCCGATCTTTATATCCTTGAGGAAGGGGAAGATCTCCACCAAGGGCATCCTCTCGCCGAAGGGGACGAGGTGCACCTTGTCGTACTTGAGCACGGGGCCCTCGTGGGGGAGGAAGAGCACCGCCGAGTTGAATACCTCGGGCTCCCTTCCATGTTCCCACTCGTAGTCGTTGGTCCCCGTAAGGAGGGGGGTTCGAAGCTCGGCCGTGACCCTTTCGACCCACCTCCTGTACCTCGCCCTCTTAAGGAGGAAGGTGGGGGCTGCGGTCTCGGGCCATATCACTAAGTCCACCCGTTCCTTCAGGGAGCCCGTCAGGGCCTCGTACTTCGAGAAGGAGAAGTTCAGAAACTTCGGGTCCCACTTAACGTCCTGATCTACGTTCCCCTGGACGAGGGCGAGCTTTATCCGTTCCTGCCCCTCCTCGGCATTGGCCAGGACCCAAAGGCCGTAGAGCCAGGGAAGGAGCACGAGGGCGAACGCTGCTCTGAGCCGGGAGGTGCCCCTTCCCATCGCCCATTCCGTCAGGAGCCCGTTCACCGCCACCACCCAGAAGCTCAGCCCCCTCACCCCGGTGATGGAGGCGAGTTGGACCAAGGAAGGGTAGAACCCGAGGGCGTAGCCCACGCTTCCCCAACTGAAGCCCATAAAGCCCAAAGCCCTTATAAGCTCCAAGGCGGTCCAGACGACCGCAGCCGAGGCCCAGATGGGAAGGCCGGTCCTCCTGACGCCCCAGAAGAAGGCCCCGAAGGCACCCGGGTAGAGCGAAAGGAACGGCACGAGTAGGAAGTATCCAAGCCAGACGACGTTCGCCACCCAGAAGAGCAGGACGCCGAAGAAAGCGAATCCGAAGAGGTACCCCCACCTGAAGGCCTCCTTCCAGGTCCCCGCCACCTCCAGGGACAGGAGCAGAGGTATCAGGGCTATAAAGGACAAAAGCCCCCATCCCGGCTGGGGGAACGCCAAAGCTAAGAGGAGGCCCGAGGCCACAGGTCGAAGCCATACGTGGGAGGTGTAGCCGACCATACCAAGAAAAAATAAAGGTTTTCCTTCAAAAGCGCAAGGATACCCCTTGACATATCCTCCGTAGGAGCTTATCTTCTCTCAAAAGAAGTCGAAAAAATGGGAGGCGAACATGGAGGAGATGGGCCGCCAGGTCGGGTTCTTCCTGAGCTTCCGCAGGGTCCCCTCGCACTTTGCAGCACACCTGTGGCAACCGATGGTGGACGTGTACGAGACCGAGGATGAGGTCTTCGTCCTGGCCGAGGTTCCGGGGGTGGACAAGGAGAGGCTCTCGGTCTCGGTGGACGGGAGGCTCCTGACCATAAAGGGCGAAAGGCCCAGGGTCGTCCCTTCCGGCGGGGGAAGGTACCACCAGATGGAGATCCCCTTCGGGCCCTTCGAAAGGGTGGTGAAGCTTCCCGCGGAGGTGGACACAGAAAGCGCTAAGGCGGTATACAGGAACGGCCTTTTGGAGATATCCTTCCGCAAGGTGAGCGCTCCCCATGTAGCACACATAGTCATAACCGCCGAGATTTAGGAGGTTATATGTTGTTGGGACCTCAAGGCCAGCCCGTTTCGCCCCAAGGCCCTCAGGTACCGGAGGAGTTGGCGGTCCTCCCGAGCCCGGAGGTCGTACTCTTTCCGTACATGCTCCTCCCGATCCCCGTAACCGACCAGCGCCTGGTGAGGATGATAGACGACGTGGTAGCCGGAGAGCGCAAGATTTTGGGGCTGTTCGCTCTGAGGGAGCCGGATAAGGGCCCCACCCCGGAGAACCTATACAAGGTCGGAACCGCAGCCGGGATAGCCAAGATGCTAAGGATGCCGGACGGTGGGGTCCAGGTGCTGCTTCAGGGCATAGCGAGGATAGCTTTGGAGGACATAACTTCCCTGGAACCCTACATAAAGGCCAGGGTCCGTCCCCTACAGGACGAGGTGGAGAAGACCCTGGAGCTCGAGGCCCTGGTCAGGAACGCCGTCTCCCTGTTCCAGAGGGCCGTCTCCCTGGCCCCCAACCTGCCGGACGAGCTCGGGATAGTGGTGGTCAACATCCCCGAGCCCGGCCAGCAGGCGGACTTCATAGCCTCCCACATAAGGCTCTCCACCGCCGAAAGGCAGGAGATACTGGAGACTTTGGACGTCGCCGAAAGGCTCAGGAAGGTCCTCTCGTACCTCAACCGCGAGGTCGAGATATTGGAGCTGAGCAGCAAGATACAGTCCCAGGTCAAGGGCGAGCTGGACAAGGCCCAGAGGGAGTTCTTCTTAAGGAAGCAACTGGAGCAGATAAAGAAGGAGCTCGGGGAGGAGGACGAGCACACGGCGGAGATAAACCAGCTCAGGCAGCAGATAGAGGAGGCGGGCCTTCCCGAGGAGGCGAAGAAGGAGGCCCTGAGGGAGCTGGACAGGATGGCGAAGATGCCGCCCCAGGCCGCCGAGTACACCGTCGCCAGGACGTACTTAGATTGGCTCATATCCCTCCCCTGGAACAGGTCCACCGAGGACAACTTGGACGTCGAAAGGGCGGCCGAGATCTTGGACGAGGACCACTACGGCCTGGAGAAGCCCAAGGAGAGGATCCTGGAATATCTCGCGGTCAGGAAGATGAAGGAGGACATGAAGGGGCCGATACTCTGCTTCGTGGGGCCTCCGGGCACGGGGAAGACCTCGCTTGGAAGGTCCATAGCGAGGGCGTTGGGGAGGAAGTTCGTGAGGGTCTCCCTCGGAGGTGTGAGGGACGAGGCCGAGATAAGGGGGCACAGGAGGACGTATGTTGGGGCCCTCCCCGGGAGGATAATACAGGGGATAAGGAGGGCAGGCTCAAACAACCCCGTCTTCATGCTGGACGAGATAGACAAGCTCGGAGCAGACTTCAGGGGCGACCCTGCGGCGGCCCTCTTAGAGGTCCTCGACCCCGAGCAGAACAACGCCTTCGTGGACCATTACTTGGATGTCCCCTTCGACCTTTCGAAGGTCATGTTCATCACGACGGCGAACGTGCTTTATACCATCCCTCCTGCCCTCCTGGACCGCATGGAGGTCCTGGAGCTTCCAGGGTACACCGAGCCGGAGAAGGTGGAGATAGCCAAGAGGTTCCTCATCCCAAGACAACTTGAGGAACACGGCCTTTCGGACGGCCAGCTCAGGATAGAGGAGGATGCCCTCAGGAAGGTCATAAGGAACTACACCAGGGAGGCCGGGGTCAGGAACCTCGAGAGGGAGATAGCGGCCATCTGCAGAAA
The DNA here is from genome assembly GCA_003645885.1 of Candidatus Latescibacterota bacterium. Classification (GTDB taxonomy): domain Bacteria; phylum Latescibacterota; class 4484-107; order B68-G9; family B68-G9; genus B68-G9. The sequence continues at coordinate 18,802 of QNCW01000007.1, forward strand.
GGCCGCCAGGAGGATCGTCCAGGGGGAGGCGGAATCCGTAGTCGTGGGGGAGGACGACCTCCACGACTTCCTCGGGCCCGTAAGGTACCGTCACGAGGTAGCGGAGGAGGAGGACGAGGTGGGGGTGGCCACGGGCCTGGCGTGGACCCCGACCGGAGGGGAGGTGCTCTTCGTGGAGGCCGCTGTCGTGCCCGGGAAGGGGAACCTGATCCTCACCGGACAGATGGGTGACGTGATGCAGGAGTCGGCGAAGGCGGCCCTCACCTACATAAGGTCCAGGGCGGAGTCCTTGGGGATAGAGCAGGACTTCTACCGCAAGTGGGACATGCACGTACATGTCCCCTCTGGAGCAGTCCCCAAGGACGGGCCCTCGGCGGGGATAACCATGACCGTGGCGTTGACCTCGGCCCTCACCAAGCGGCCGGCCAGGAAGGACGTGGCCATGACGGGCGAGGTAACTTTGAGGGGGAAGGTGCTACCCATAGGTGGGGTCAGGGATAAGGTGCTGGCGGCCCACAGGGCAGGGGTGAAGACCGTGGTCCTCCCCGAGGAGAACGAGAAGGACCTTGAGGACGTGCCCGAGCACGTGCGGCAGGAACTGAAGTTTGCCTTCGTGAAGCATATGGATCAGGTGCTCGATCTGGCCCTCCGCCGATAGGTCAGAGTATAATAGAGCCTTTCGGTCTCGTCTATCGTCCTTTCTATATCGAACCTCTTTACGACCGTCCTTTTCGCCTCCTGGATTATCCTCCTCCTGGTGTCCTCGTCCTCCAGTAGCACCTCGATCCTCCTCGCCAAGGTCCTCGAATCCCCGGGGTCGTACAGGAACCCGTTCCTCCCGTCCTCTATAACCTCGGGGTTCCCCCCCGCCCTCGTCGCCACGACCGGTACTCCGCACAGCATGGATTCCAATATGGTCTGGGAGAGACCCTCGGTCGTGGACGGAAGCACGCTAACCGACATGACGCTATAGTATGGCCTCACATCCTCCTGCCATCCGAGGTAAGCTATCCTATCGTCCACCCCGAGCTTCCTGGCGAGCTTCGAGAGCTTCACGTCCTCCCCTATTCCGAGGAAGAGCACCCTCACGTCCTTGGGGAGGAACTTGAGCGCTTCTATGAGCTCCTCCTGCCTCTTCCTCCTGGATACCACCCCTATAACCTTCTCCTCGCCTATCCCCAGCCTCGCTCTCAGCCTCTCCACATCCCCCTGACTTACCCCCTCGAACCTGTCCAAGGGTATTCCGTTGTGTATAACGACTATGGACCAGGGTGGGACCCCCCTGGCCACGAGCCCCCTCTTCACCGCTCGGCTTACGGCGACTATCCTGTCAGAACCCAGGGCGTAGAAGAGTCCCTGGACGGGTCCCCCAGAGCTAGAGGGCATGGTCCTCCTCGTCAGCACGACCTTAGCTCTCGCCCTCCAGAGCCTCCTTGCATATATGGCAGCGTAGCCGTCCAGGGAGGATTGGGCGTTCACCACATCTATCATGTTCAGCTCCAGAAACCTCGCCAATTCCTTCGCCCCCTCTACGTCCAGCCTCCCCCTCAGGTTCAAGGGGAAGACCTCCACCTCGCTGTCCTTAAGGAGCCTGTATATCTCGCTCTCCTCCCTCGCCCCCAGGTACACCTTATGCCCCCTCCTCGCCAGGCCTATGGACAGGTACACAACCGAGTTAACCGAGCCCGGACGACCGCGGACCGAGGTAAGCTCCGCTATCCTGAGCCCCTCAGCCATTCTATCTCCTCGGCTAAGCCCTCCTCCAAGCCCTTAGGATTGTAATCCAGGAACCTCCTTATCTTGCTTATATCTGCATAGGTGTCCCCGATGTCCCCCTTCATAGCGTCCGAGTACCTCACCCTCGCCTTCCTTCCCATCAGGCCCTCTAAGATCTCGATTGCCCTCTTGATCGAGATCCTGCTTCCGCTTCCGACGTTGAAGATCTCTCCATCCGGCAGCTCGGTAGCCCTTACGGTAGCTTCCACGACGTCGCCGACGTAGGTGAAGTCCCTGGTCTGTGTTCCATCCCCGTAGACCTCCACCTCCTCGTCCTCGAGGATGGCCCTTATGAACCTGTAGAAGGCCATGTCCGGTCTCTGCCTTGGGCCGTAGACAGTGAAATAGCGGAGGACCACTACGGGGATACCGAAGTTCCTCCAGTAGGCGTAGCAGAGGCTCTCAGCTGCGAGTTTAGTTACCCCATAGGGGGAAATGGGCTTAGGATTGCCGTCCTCCTTCGAGGGAAGCTCGCCGGCGTCCCCGTACACCGAGGAGGAGGAGACGTACACGAACTTTTCTACCTTCCTATCCTTAGCCCATTCGAGGAGCCTTTGGGTTGCCAGGATGTTGTCCCTGACGTAGTCCTCGAAAGTCCCCCCCCAGCTATCCCTTACACCCGGCCGGGCGGCTAAGTGGAAGATCACGAGCTCCCGTGCCGGAACGGAGCCTAACCTGCAGGAAGTCAGGTCCTCCTCGAGGAAGGTGAAGTTCCCCTGTCCCCTCAACCACTTTAGGTTCTCCTCCTTCATCCTTCGAGGATAGTGGTCGGTGAGGCAGTCCACCCCGACTACGAGATTCCCGTCCCTTACGAGCCTCTCGCTGAGGTGAGAGCCTATGAAACCCGCACAGCCCGTGACGAGGTACACCGGCCTAAGGTCCTGTGCACCTGGCATATTCCACGCACCTTTCCCAATCGTCCCTGTAGAACTCCCTGATGCTCTCGAGCTCCTCCCTGCTCGGAAAGATGTCGAGCTCGGGGACGGCCTTGGCCGGGAGGTACCTGGCCAGGTAGAGCACAGGATACCTTATGGGGTAGACGAAGAGGTACTTCTTCAATATCCCCCTCGGCACTATGTCTAAGTGTTCGGATAACTTATAAATGACCTTAAGTTGCTTCTCGCTGTAAGACCTGTGCCGTCTCCGGAGCGGGATGCTCTCCCTTTCGTAGGTCGTCCCGGTGTACTGGGCTATCCTGTCGAAGAACCTGTAGGGCTCCTCCCTGAGTTCGTCGTAGAGGAGCACGAGGGGCCTCCTCTCGAAGGTCTCCTCGAGCAGCTCTATCCTCCTGTGGAAGTATAGGTCCTCCACCTTAAAGAGGCCTGTACCCTCTAGGTTGAAGAACTCCTTGAACCTATACCTATGACCGTTCTTCACGTACCTCTTGAACTGGGAGAGTATCCACTCGTCCTGCCTCCTCAGCACGATTATAGGTCCTGCGTCCGGGAAGTCCTGGGCGAACCATCTGACCTCCCTTTCGAACCTCTCGTCGAACTCCCTCGATACCAGGAACCTCCCCTCCCCCCTTTTCTTTATTATCTTCTTGGATTTCCTATACTTGGTGGTATGAATATATTCTATCCCCCTTAGCTTCGGGAAAAAATCGAACTGGAGGTACTTGGTCCCGGTCTTTCCGAGCCCCACGTGGAAGTATACTTCGAGCATGGCCATCCCCACCGGGGAATATACATCCGGACGTTTCAGGGATCAAGAGGTCACATCCTCTAAGGGCACGACGAAGGCCTTTATCCCCTCCTTCCTGAACCTCTCCCTGAGCGCCCTGACCTCCTCGAGGAGCCTATCCTTCACCTCGTCCTGGCAGGCTATCATGAGCAGGGAGTTCGCTCCCGGCCATATGTGGGAGTCCATGTGCGGACCTGAGTGCTCCCCGACCCCGTGCACGAGGGGGAACTTGGTGTAGTAGCGGACGTCGCACCTTTCGAGGGCCTCCTCCACCTCCTCCCCTATCGCGCGGTTGTACACGAGCAGGACCATCTTCATGGGCATCTCCCCTCCTTAGGGGACCGGAGGCGTGGGGCTTACCTCCGGTCCTCGGTTCCACTGTCCTAAAAGTGTCTTTTGACCCTGGCTTCGAATATCGAGTACATGACCGGCACGAAGACCAGGGTCACCAAGGTGGACACCAGAAGGCCACCTATCACCGATACCGCCAAAGGGCTCCAAAGCTCCGAACCTTCCCCGGTCCTCAGGGCCAAGGGCAATAGGGCGAATATGGTGGTGAATGCGGTCATGAGCACAGGCCTCAGCCTCCTGGGACCTGTCACGAGTATCGCCTCCCTAAGCCCGAACCCCCTCGCCCTCATTATGTTTATGTAGTCCACGAGGACTATAGCGTTGTTCACCACTATCCCCACGAGCATTATCATCCCCACGAAGGATATTATGTTCAGGGTCTTCCCGGTTATAAGCAGGGCCCATATTACGCCGGTTACGGCGAAGGGGATGGAGAAGAGGATCACGAACGGGTCCACGAACGACTCGAACTGTGCGGCCATGACCATGTACACCAGGAGTATCCCCGCCACGAGGGCGATCCCGAGCCACTTGAAGGACTCGGCCTGCTCCTTCGCTGAGCCCCCTATCTTCACATCTATACCATCCGGAATCCCCATCTTCACAAGGCCATCCTTGAGGTCGGCTACGACCTCGCCGAGGGAACGGCCGTAGTAGTTCGCTCCGACATACACCACCCTTGCCTGGTCCTTCCTCTCTATCACCACAGGCCCCCTCCTCTCCTCTATGCGGGCGATATTCCTTATCCTGACCTGCCTTCCGAGGGGGGAGGTAACGAATGCGTCCCCGATATCGTCTAAGGTGATCCTGTCGGAGTCCCTCAGCCTGACGAATATATCGTACTCCTCCCCCGCCTCCCTGTATTTCGTGGCCGTTTGGCCGTAGAACTTGGTCCTCAGGGTGGAGGCTATCGTGGCCATGTTGAGACCTAAGGCCGCTGCCTTCCTCCTGTCTACCTCCACCCATATCTCCGGCCTCCCCTTCTCCCTCGAGATGGTGACATCCGTAAGGCCCGAGATGCCCTCCATAAGTTCCTTCACCTCGGCCGCGAACGAATCGGTCCTTGCTATGTCGTACCCGTATATCTCCACGGTGACGGGCTTGAGCCCTCCCGTCATCATTGCCTGCATCTCGTCCTGGCCCGAGAAGTCCACGCTCACCACCCCTGGTATCTTCCTTATCCTCTCGCTCAAGGCGAGGGCTATCTCCCTGTCCGAACGGTGCCTTCGGTTCTTCGGAACCAGGCTCGCTCCGAACCTTATGATGTAAGTGTCGCTCCTCTGGCCCATCATGGACTCCATCCCTGTCTCGCTCACCCCACACCTTGCGAACATCATCTCCCTCTCGGGGACGTCTTCCTGTAATATCTTCTCTATCTTGGCCATGACCTTATCGGTCTCCTCCACCCTGGTCCCCACTGGAAGCTTAACGGTCCCCATAACTTCTCCCTGGTCCGCAGCGGGCATAAATTCGGTCCCCACGAACTTGAGCATCGCAAGGCTCAACAGGAAGACCCCGAGGCCTACGGCCACCGTAGCCTTCCTGTGGTCCAACGCCCACCTGAGGACCTTCCTGTACCTGACCTCCAACCCCCTGAACCAC
>QNCW01000008.1 GCA_003645885.1 Candidatus Latescibacterota bacterium
CAAGGGTGCCGGCGACTGGGGGTTCCCCGAGCCCGGAGGGCCTTTCGATGTGGAGGACCTGGCGTCGGCCCTCATAAAGATGGAAAGCGGAGCCACGGTCTTCCTGGAGGTCAGCTGGGCCGCTCACATAGGCGGGGCGCAGTTCTACGTCACACTTTTAGGCGACAGGGCGGGGGCAGATTGGGGGTCCCTCACGGTGTTCGGCGAGGAGATGGGGCGTCATGTGGACAAGAAGCTTCATGCCGAGGCCAACGATCCTTACCTTGCCGAGGCCGAACATTTCCTGAGGTGCGTGAGGGGCGAGGAGGAGCCCATAACCAAGGACGAGGAGATATTGGGGGTGCAGAGGACCTTGGACGCCGTACTTCGTTCGGCCGAAGCGGGGGAGGTGGTGAGGCTCTGAGCGAGGCTGAGCGGATAGGGAGGTTCCTCCTCAGGAAGGCGGACAGGCTCATATACAGGTACGGGCTCATAGAGGACGGGGACAGGATACTCGTCGCTGTCTCCGGGGGCAAGGACAGTTTGGCCTTGGTCTCCCTCCTCAGGCTGAGGCAGAGGACGGCCCCGGAGCGGTACGAGCTTCTGGCGGTCCACGTCCACATGGACTTCCAGGAAGGACCGCTGGACAGGAGGGACTTCGTCGAAGCTTGGTGCAGGAGGCAGGGGGTGGACCTCAGGATAGAGGAGGTGCCCTTGAAGGAAACTGAGGGGAAGGCGGACTGCTTCAGATGCACATGGAACAGGAGGAAGGCCCTGTTTACGACGGCGGACAGGCTGGGGTTTCGTAAGGTGGCCCTGGGCCATCATTCGGACGACCTCCTGCACACCGCCCTCCTGAACCTCTTCCTCCACGGAAGGCTCTGCTCCTTCCCCCCTAAAAGGGAGATGTTCGGGGGGCGGATAACCTTGATCCGCCCTTTAGCGTTGCTTTCGGAGGCGGAGCTGGCCAGGTTCGCCCACGCCTCGGAAGCCGAGGGTGGAGTTCCCTGTCCGTACGAGAGCCCTTATAGGGCCTGGGTCAGGAAGCTTTGGGAAGAGGTGGAGCGGGTCCACCCCCAGGCGAGGGACAACCTCCTCAGGCTTTTGATGCAGTAAGGAGGGGCTATGGAACCGAAGGCCTTCGGAGAGAGGGGGACCAAGGTAGGGGTGATAGGTCTGGGATACGTGGGCCTCCCCCTGGCGCTCAGGTTCTGTGAGGAGGGGTTCGAGGTGGTGGGCTTCGATGTGGACCCGGCCAAGGTGGAGAAGCTCAACAGGGGAGAGTCGTACATAAGGCACATCTCCCAGGAGAGGCTCCGGGCCTCCCTTCCGAGGTTCCGGGCCACCACGGATATGGAGGGGCTCAAGGAAGTGGATGCGATAATGATCTGCGTCCCCACCCCCCTCACGGAGCGGAGGGACCCCGACCTCAGATATGTGAAGGGCACGGCGGAGGAGGTGGCAAAGCGCCTGAGGCCAGGACAGCTCGTAAGCCTGGAGTCCACCACCTATCCGGGCACGACCAGGGAGGTACTGCTTCCCCTCTTCGAGGGTAAAGGGCTTAAGGTCGGGGAGGACTTCTTCCTGGTCTACTCCCCGGAGCGGGAGGACCCCGGCAACCCCCGCTTCACCACCGAGACCATCCCTAAGCTCGTAGGAGGCGTTACTCCGAAGTGTCTGGAGGCGGGGGTAGCCCTGTATTCTGCGGTGGTCAGGGAGGTGGTCCCCGTCTCCTCCCCGGAGGTGGCCGAGGCCGCTAAGCTTCTGGAGAACATATATCGAGCGGTGAACATAGCCCTGGTGAACGAGCTTAAGATGCTCTTCGACAGGATGGGGATAGATATATGGGAGGTCATAGAGGCCGCTAAGACCAAACCCTTCGGCTTCCAGGCCTTCTATCCTGGCCCAGGTCTCGGGGGACACTGTATACCTATAGATCCCTTTTACTTATCTTGGAAAGCTAAGGAGTACGACTTCCCTACGAAGTTCATAGAGCTGGCCGGGGAGATAAACACTTCCATGCCCTATTACGTGGTCCAGAAGACGATAGAGGCCCTAAACGACAGGGGGAAGAGCATATGGGGGGCGAAGGTCCTCATCCTGGGCGTGGCGTATAAGAAGGACGTGGACGACGTGAGGGAATCCCCGGCCCTGAAGATCATAAAACTTCTTTTGGAGAAGGGGGCATCGGTGGAGTACAACGATCCCTACATACCCCTCATGCCGCCCACGAGGAAGTACAAGTTTAACATGCGTTCGGTGCCCTTGGACGGGGAGAGGCTCAAGGAGAGCGATGTGGTCATCTTGGTCACCGACCATACCGCCTACGACTACGATTGGATACTGCAAAATGCCTCCCTGATCGTGGACACGAGGGGGGCAATACGGAAGGCGAGCCACAAGGTGGTGCGGGCATAGAGGAGGAACCTATGGCGTTGAACCGGGGGGTATCCCTGTTCAGGAGGTACGAGGGAAACCCCATACTCACCCCGAGGAACTGGCCCTACCCTGCCAACTCCGTCTTCAACCCCGGGGCCGCACAGGTGGACGGGGAGACGCTGCTTTTGGTCAGGGTGGAGGACATGAGGGGGTTCTCGCACCTTACGGTGGCGAGGAGCTGGGACGGCAGGACGAACTGGGTGGTGGACCCCGAGCCGGCCTTGGAGCCGGAGCCGAACATAAGGGAGGAGCAGTGGGGCCTGGAGGACCCGAGGATAGTTTTCTTAGAGGACGAGGGCAAGTACGCTGTGACCTACGTCTCATTCTCCCAGGGGGGACCTCTCATATCCTTGGCCCTGACCGAGGACTTCAGGAGGTTCGAGCGTAGGGGCCCCTTACTTCCTCCCGAGGACAAGGATGCCTCCCTCTTCCCTAAGAGGTTCGGGGGACGTTTCGCCCTCATACACAGGCCGATAATAAGGGGGGAGGCTCACATATGGATATCGTTCTCCCCTGACCTCAAATACTGGGGGGAGCACAGGGTCCTGCTTCCCGTGAGGGCCGGCTGGTGGGACTGTCACAAGGTCGGCTTAGGTCCACAGCCCATGGAGACCTCGGAAGGGTGGCTCGTGATATACCACGGCGTCAGAAGGACTGCCTCCGGGAACCTCTACCGCCTCGGCCTCGCCCTCTTGGACCTGGAGGATCCATGTAAGGTCATAAGGCGCAGCCAGGAGTGGGTGTTCAGCCCCAAAGAGGACTACGAGCTCATAGGCGACGTTCCTGGGGTGGTGTTCCCGTGCGGGGCCGTAGCGGACGAGGAGAAGAACGAGCTCAGGATGTACTACGGTGCTGCGGACACTTTCGTGGCCTTGGCGGTCGCCGATATGGACGAAGTTATAGATTACATAATGCATTGTCCATCGTAAAGGAGGGAGTATGCGTAATGTAGAAAGGTCTTACTTTAAGCCTTTGTATATATCGTTCATAGCGACGTATCCACCCCGTCAGTGCGGGATAGCTACCTTTACCCACGACCTCGCCAGCACGGTGGCCAGGCTCCAGGGCGAGGAGATAGGCCACGGCGACAGGGTCCAAATTGTGGCATTAAACAACATCCCACAGGGATACCCCTACGGCGAAGAGGTGAGGTTCGAAATTCAGGCCCAAAAGCGCATGGACTACAGAAAGGCTGCCGACTTCCTGAACTACTCCGAGATAGATGTCGTGAGCCTCCAGCACGAATTCGGTATATTCGGGGGGGAGAAGGTAGAAGGTGAACACATCTTGGGGGAGTACGTCCTGAGCCTCCTTTCCAACCTGAAGAAGCCCGTGGTCACCACCTTACATACGGTGCTCGGGGAACCCTCCCCTGGCCAGAAGGAGGTCCTCCAGGCGGTATGTGGATATTCGACTTTGGTAGTGGCCCAGTCCAGGAAGGCCGTGGAGCTTTTAGAAGAAGTTTACGACGTCCCGAAGGAGAAGATAGTGATGATATACCACGGAGCTCCGGATGTCCCCTTCCTGGACCCAGCATACTACAAGGATCAGTTCCACGCCGAAGGAAGGAAGGTGGTGCTCACCTTCGGCCTGTTGAGCCCCAACAAGGGTATAGAGGTGGCCATAGAGGCGATGGCCCAGGTCGTCGAAGAGGTGCCGGATGTGCTCTACATAATCTTAGGGGCCACCCACCCTGAGGTCCGAAGGAAGTACGGGGAGTCGTACAGGATCTCCTTAGAGCGGATGGTGGAGGAACTGGGGCTCGAGGAGCATGTGGCCTTCTACAACCGCTTCGTCACATCCGATGAGCTTATAAGGGCCCTGGTCTCGGCCGACGTCTACATAACCCCGTACCTGAGCAAGGAACAGATAGTGTCCGGCACCCTGACCTACGCTGTGGCCTGCGGCAAGGCGATAATATCCACGCCTTACTGGCACGCCGAAGAGCTGTTGGGGGACGACAGGGGAAGGCTGGTGCCGTTCGGAGATTCGGAGGCGCTCGCTGAGGAACTGATAAGGCTTCTTGAGGACGAAGAAGAGAGGCTCAAACTCCGCAAGAGGGCGTACCAGTTCGGCAGGAAGATGGTGTGGAGGGAGGTGGCGGGGACGTACATAGAGGTGTTCCGAAGGGCCTTCGAAGAATACGGCACCCTGAGGCCGAGAGCCCGCAGGAGCATGGCAAGGAGACCCTCCCTCCTGGAGGTAGACCTCAGGCACCTCAAGACCCTGACCGACGACACCGGGGTCCTGCAACATTCCATCTTCTCCATACCCGACAGGTACCACGGGTACACCACCGACGACAACGCAAGGGCGGCCATAGTGGCGGTCACACACTGGCGCCTCTTCAAGGAGGAGGAAGTTGTGCCCCTCCTCAAGATATATCTCTCCTTCCTCCGCTACGCCCTGGACGAGGAGACCGGCAGGATGCACAACTTCCTTTCCTTCGACAGGAGGTGGTCCGACGAGGAAGGCTCCGAGGACTGCCACGGAAGGTCCATCTGGGCTTTGGGCTCCGTCGTGGCACATCCTCCCGACGAGGCCATATTGGGGTTCGCCACCAGCCTCTTCAACATGGCGCTGCCCGCCTGCGAGGGGTTCAAATACCCGAGGGGTTGGGCTTACTCGGTCTTAGGGATACTCAGCTACCTGAGGAGGTTCGGAGGGGACAGGGACGCGAAGGAGACCTGTATCGGGCTCGCCGAGAGGCTGTTGGACATGTTCAAGAGGAACTCCTCGGAAGGCTGGCCCTGGTGCGAAGAAGTGCTGACGTATGCCAACGCCCGCCTTCCTCAGGCCCTGATAGGCGTGGGGAGGACGTTCGGGATCGAGGGGATGCTCGAGCAGGGCCTTCGTTCCCTTAAGTGGCTTTTGGAGCTACAGACGGCCGAAGGGGGGCATATATCGGTCATAGGCAACAAGGGATGGTTCCCCAAGGGGGGTGAGAAGGCGAGGTTCGACCAGCAGCCGATAGAACTTGCGGGGCTGGCGGACGCATGTTACGAGGCATACTTAGCCACCGGGGAGAGGAGATGGTTGGGGGAGATAGCCAGGTGCTTCGATTGGTTCTTGGGAAGGAACGACCTCCACGAGGCCCTCTACGACTTCCGCACGGGAGGGTGCAAGGACGGCCTGCGGCCCGCCGGCGCAAATCAGAACCAAGGTGCTGAGTCCACCCTTTCGTGGCTCATGGTGTTGCTCAGGATGCACGAGATAGCTAAGGAGGAGGACGTATACCGCGGCATGGAGGGCATAGTTTAGTCGGACATTTTGGCATATTCCGTCCGTCGTGTAAGCTGGCATATTTTGTGCTTAATTGAGCATCTCGGGATGAAGAAGGACTATTACAGAATATTGGGGGTTTCCGAGGACGCTACCCAGGAGGAGATAAAGAAGGCCTACCGAAGGCTCGCCCGCCAGTACCACCCGGACGCCAACCCAGGGGACAAGTCTGCCGAGGAGAAGTTCAAGGAGATATCCGAGGCCTACGAGGTGCTCTCGGACCCGGAGAAGAGGAGGCAGTACGACCAGTTGCGCAGGTTCGGCGCGTCCGGGAGCTTCAACATAGATGAAATCTTCCGAAGGGAGGGGGGGCCCCACAGGGGCTTCCCCTTCGACCTCGGGGGGTTCGGATGGCTGGGCGACCTTTTAGGGGAGCTCTTCGACTTCGGGAGGTGGGGAAGGCCCAGGAGCTACGGGCCCGTCAGGGGGGAGGATGTCTACGCTGAGGTCGAGGTCCCCTTCGAAACGGCGGCCTTGGGTGGAAATGTGACGGTGTCCGTTCCTAAGGAGGAGCCCTGTCCGGTATGCGGCGGCACAGGAGCCCAGCCCGGAAGCGCATCCGAGGTCTGCCCAACCTGCCACGGCCTCGGGACGGTATCCTACGTGCAGGGTGGGTTCGCCGTGAGCAGGACCTGTCCCACCTGCTACGGCAGGGGAAGGACGATCTCCCAGAACTGCGAAAGGTGCGGTGGGACGGGCCGGGTCTCCGTCGTGAGGAAGTACAAAGTCGAACTTCCCCCCGGGATCGAGGACGGCGGCCAGGTGCGGCTGAGGGGACAGGGCGGTCCGGGGGCCGGAGGGCCTCCGGGAGACCTCATCCTGACCGTGAGGGTGAGACCTCACAGGTTCTTCACGAGACGTGGGGACGACCTGCTCTGCGAGGTTTCCGTACCCCGGGAGAAGGCCGAAAGGGGGACGAGGGTGAGGTTGAGGACATTGGACGGAAGGAAGGTGGAGCTCAAGGTCCCTCCAGGTACGAGGGACGGTCGAACCTTCAGACTCAGGGGACTCGGGGTCCCCGGAAGGGGAGACCTGTACGTCAAGGTAAAGACGACTTGAGGGAGGTTTGCCATGCGTAAGGTTTCCGTCATCCTGGGGCTTATAGGGATACTATGGAGTGTAAATACATATGCGTTCACCGAGGACGAGGAGAGGGCGATATCCCAGGTAGAGGCCATAAATAAGGCCTTCGCCGCCGTGGCGAAGAGGGTCATGCCCTCGGTCGTGGTCATAGAGACCGTGGAGAAGGGCAAGAGCGTCCATGTCCCATCTCCCTTCGAGGAGTGGCCCTTCGGAGACTTTTGGAAGAGGTTCTTCCAGTTTCCCGAACCTCCCCTTGGGGTGCAGAGGGGCCTGGGTTCGGGCGTGATAGTGGACGGAGGTGACGGCAAGAAGTACATCCTCACTAACAACCATGTGGTCAAGGGAGCGGACAAGATAACAGTAGTGTTCTACGACGGGAGGGAGGAGGAGGTCAAGGTCAAGGGGAGGGACCCGGAGACCGACCTTGCGGTCTTGGAGATGAAGACCCAGGACGTGCAGAGCCTTCCTTTCGGGGACTCCGACAAGCTCGAAGTCGGGGAGATAGTGCTCGCCGTCGGCAACCCCTTCCGTGAGTACCATACCCTCACTATGGGGGTGGTGAGCGCCAAAGGTCGCAGGGGCCTTAACCTTCCCGAAGCACCCACCTATCAGAACTTCATCCAGACCGATGCTGCCATAAATCCGGGAAACAGCGGAGGGCCCTTAGTGAACATAAGGGCGGAGATAGTTGGGATAAACACCGCAATACAGACCAAGCCGACGGTAGGGGCGTACGTGGGGATCTGCTTCGCCATACCCTCGAACATGGCCAAGGAGGTGCTACACGAGATAGTCCAGACCGGAAGGGTGGTGAGGGGTTACCTCGGGGTGTGGATAGGGGATGTGGATAAGGATATGGCCGATGCCTTAGGCCTCAAGGAAAAAGGTGGGGCCATAGTGAACCAGATTATAGAGGGAGGGCCTTCCGAGGGCAAGCTCAAGAAGGGGGACGTTATACTCAAGGTGGACGACCAGAAGGTTGAGAACGCCTCCCACCTCATGCGCATAATAGCCAAATACGAGCCGGGGACCAGGGTGAAGCTGACGGTCTGGAGGGACGGCAAGCTCCGTAAGGTGGAGGTCAAGCTCGGGGAAAGGCCCCCGAGGGAGGCCCTGGCCGAAGGCAAACCCCGGACCTTCGGTAAGCTCGGCATGGAGGTCCAAACCCTCACCAAGGACCTGGCCGAGAGGCTCGGGTACGAGGGCGAGGAGGGGGTGGTGGTCACATCGGTGGAACCTGGGAGCCCGGCGGACGACAAGGGGATAAGGAGGGGGGACCTGATAAAGGAGGTGGATGGGAAGAAGGTCCGCTCGGTGAGGGATTACAGAAGGGCCCTGGAGAAGCTCAAGCCCGGCCAGGCCGTGCTCTTCCTGATCCGTCGGGGCGATCGCACCTTTTATGTAGCCCTCAGGGTGCCGGAAGAGGAAAAATGACAGGGAGGTGGTAGCTATGGACCAAGAGAAATTAAAGTACTTCACCAAGCTCGTGTTGAAGGAGAGGGAGCGCATCCTCCGCGGCTTGAGCAACGTCCAGGAGGATCTGGAGGAGACCTCCGAGGAGACCTTGATAGAGGAGATAGACAAGGCGTTCTCGAGCGAGGGGAGGGAGCTCCTGAGCAGCTTCATAGACAGACACACCGAGGGCCTGGAGGCCGTCAACCAGGCCTTGGAGAGGATAAAGGAGGGTACCTACGGGATCTGCGTAAGGTGCGGTAAGGAGATATCCGAGGAGAGGCTCGAGGCCATACCCACCGCCTCCCTCTGCCTCTCCTGCCAGCAGGAGCTGGAGCGTCAGAGCAGGGCGAGCCAGGCCCTAATATCCTCCCCCCTCAGGCAGTGGACGGATGAGGAAGAGGTCCTCGAGCCGACGGCGGATGAGGTCGAGGAGGAGATATAGGCTGCCACATCGGCCTAACTTTGCCATAATGGCTTTATCGCATCGGGGCTTCGGGCCCCGTTTGAATATGGTATGGATTTTGCTTTTGCTTAGGGCAAATCCTTAAAGAAAGGAGATGGTGCATATGGGAAGGGTCATAGGTATAGACTTGGGGACTACCAACTCCTGCGTGGCGGTTATGGAGGGCGGCAACCCGGTCGTGATACCTAACTCCGAGGGTAGCAGGACCACCCCTTCCGTGGTGGCGTTCACCAAGGACGGGGAGAGGTTGATCGGAGGGCCGGCGAAGCGCCAGGCCATAACCAACGCCGAACGCACGATATACTCCATAAAGCGCTTCATGGGTCGCAGGTACGACGAGGTCCCGGAGGAGATAAAGAGGGTGCCGTTCAAGGTTGTGAGGGGACCGAACGATACCGCAAGGGTGGAGGTGGACGGCAAGGTATACTCCCCCCCCGAGATATCCGCCATGATACTCCAATACCTGCGACAGGTGGCCGAGGACTATCTCGGGGAGAAGGTCACAGACGCCGTGATAACGGTGCCCGCCTACTTCAACGACAGCCAGCGTCAGGCCACCAAGGACGCCGGCAAGATAGCCGGCCTCAACGTCCTCAGGATCATAAACGAGCCCACGGCAGCGTCCCTCGCATACGGTCTGGACAAGAAGAAGAACGAGAAGATAGCGGTGTACGACCTGGGCGGAGGGACCTTCGACATCTCCATCCTGGAGATAGGGGATGGGGTCTTCGAGGTCCTCTCCACTAACGGGGACACCCACTTAGGTGGTGACGACTTCGACGAGCGCATAATAAACTGGCTTGCGGAGGAGTTCCTGAGGGAGACCGGCATAGACCTGAAGAAGGACCCCATGGCCCTTCAGCGCCTCAAGGAGGCGGCCGAGAAGGCCAAGATAGAGCTTTCCTCGACCCTCCAGACAGAGATAAACCTCCCCTTCATCACGGCCGACGCCAGCGGCCCCAAGCACCTCCAGAAGACCTTGACCAGGGCCAAACTCGAACAGCTCGTGGAGGACCTCATAGAGAAGACCATAGGTCCCTGCGAGCAGGCCCTCAAGGACGCCAAGCTCTCCCCGAGCGACATAGATGAGGTCATACTCGTGGGAGGGCAGACCAGGATGCCCAAGGTGCAGGAGGTGGTGAGGGAGTTCTTCGGGAAGGAGCCCCACAAGGGGATAAACCCAGACGAGGTCGTGGCGGTCGGTGCCGCCATACAGGGGGCCGTGCTCTCCGGGGAGGTGAAGGATGTGCTGCTGTTGGACGTCACCCCGCTCTCGCTCGGGATAGAGACCTTGGGCGGGGTCATGACGGTGCTCATCCCCAGGAACACCACGATCCCCACGAGGAAGACCGAAATATTCACCACGGCGGCCGACAACCAGACATCGGTGGAGATCCACGTCCTCCAGGGAGAGCGCCCCATGGCGGCCGACAACAGGACCATAGGCAGGTTCCATCTGGACGGGATACCACCGGCCCCGAGGGGCGTGCCCCAGATAGAGGTCACGTTCGACATAGATGCGAACGGGATCCTCAACGTCTCCGCAAGGGACAAGGCTACGGGTAAGGAGCAGAGCATAAGGATAGAGGCCTCCAGCGGCCTGACCCAGGAAGAGATAGAGAGGATGATGAAGGAGGCCAGAGAACACGAGGCCGAGGACAGGAGGAAGAGGGAGCTGGTGGAGGCCCGCAACAGGGCCGACCAGCTCGTGTACGAGACCGAGAAGAACCTGAAGGAGATGGGGGACAAGCTCAGCCCGGACGTGAAGTCCAAGGTGGAAGCGGCGGTGGGCAGGCTCAAGGAGGCCATGAAGGGCACGGACATAAACGAGATAAAGTCCGCCACCGACGCCCTCACCCAGGCCTGGCACGAGGCCGCCGCCCAGATGTACAAGACGGCGACCGGCACATCGGGGACCGGCGAATCCCAGGGCGGCTCGCAGGACAAGGGTGGGGCTGTGGATGCGGACTTCGAAGTCGTGGAATAACTCAAAAGGGGGCGGGCGAGGTCCCGCCCCCTGTCTTAAATGGTCTTGACCGTCCGGGGCGGAAGATATATTTTTAGGAGGTGATGCCATGCCTACCTACGAGTACCAATGTAAGAGGTGTGGATATCGGTTCGAGGTCTTCCAGAGCATAACCGCCGAACCCCTCTCCACCTGCCCGAAATGCGGGGGGCCCATAAAAAGGCTCATAGGGATAGGAGGGGGGTTTCTGTTTAAGGGCTCGGGGTTCTACATAACAGATTACAGGAGCGAGAGCTACAAAAAGGCGGAGAAGGCCGAGAAGGGGGAATCCTCGAAGGATAAGAAGGACGAATAGGGGGGGATATGAGGTCTTCCTTCTCCTTCCTCCTCTTGGCTGTGGCCCTCCTCGGATGTGGAAGGCCCTCCCCGGACGAACTCTACAGGTCCGCCAGGAAGGCCCAGCTCGAGGGGAAGTTCGATAGGGCGGAGGAAAAATACAGGAAACTTCTGGAACTTTACCCTAAGGACGATCTTGCCGACGATGCGCTCATGGGGATCGCTTCGGTCGCCGCCTCGAGGGGGGATTCGGAGGGGGTGGAGAGGGCGGTGGAGGAGCTGTGCAGGAGGTATCCCGGGAGCACGAGGAAGGGGGAAGCTTGGCTGCTCTTCGCCAAGGTCTCGGGGCCCGAGAGGAGGGACGCACTCCTGGACACTGTGTACAGGAGTGCGGTGAGGATGGGAGGGTCGAGGGACTCACTGGAGATAGCACAGGAGCTCTTAGGGAAGCTCGTGGAGATGTTCCCGGGAAGCTCCCTTGCGGACGATGCCCTCTTTATGCTCGGTCAGATCGCCCAGAACAGGGGTCGCCACGAGGAGGCGATAGCGAGGTACCAGGACCTTCTGAAGAGGTACCCCCAAAGCGAGCATGCCTACAAGGCCCAGTTTATGATAGGCTTCATATACTCAGAGGACCTTCACGATTATGCTATGGCCCGGAAGGCCTTCAGGAAGTTGCTGGAGAAATACCCCGACTGCGATCTGGCCCCATCTGCAAAGTGGATGTTGGAGAACATGGGCAAGCCCTTGGAGAGCGTGTTCAAGGTGGGAGGGTAAGTTGATAGCTCTGCTGCTCTTGGGGGTTTCCTTAGCCAATGTGAGCTTCTACGGGAGGCTGGAACCTGGGGAGAGGTTGGTCCTGATCCTGGACGAGGGGATCGAGATATCGGCTCCAAAGCATAGACTTACAGGTTCGGCTGAGGCCGCCCTGGCAAAGGCGCCGGCGTGGCTCAGGGAGGACCTCGAGGAGGCGTTCCTCGACCTTCCAAGTGGATATCAGGAGGTATATGCCAGCTTGATATTAAGCTGCCGTGACCCCATCGTGGACGAGGTCGCTTTTCAGGTGGCGCACATGGCCCCTGAGGACCTGATGAGCCTGGCCGACCGGGGGTTCGAGGAACTCATAATCGAGAACGCCGAGCTTGTGTACCTACACGATTCCCTCCTGAAGTACGTGGAAGTCGTGGACTACGGGAGCTCCTCGGACGAAGATTACTACTCCACAACAAGATACAAAATTATAGCTCGAGGAGATACGATAAGGATCGAGGCTCCAAAGGAATATTACTATTGGTACGTCGTGCATCCCGTGGTCCTGAGGTACATAAGAACTCAGAACACAGTAGGTTACATAGATCCAGATACGGACGAACCCACCCCTCCCCCCGATGGGACCTTCTGGAGGGATTACCTGTTCGGACATGCTGATCCTGGGTTTCCCCTGCTCAGAGACACAATTTCGAGGTGTACGGTGGCATGGGGTGGGCTTTCGAACGTCGACTCCTTGGAGAACGGGGCCTTGGGGATGGTATCCCAGTGGATACAGGACGTTATGGATTTCTACAGGAAGGGATGGAGGCCCGTCCAGCCGGTGGCCATATATCACCTTCACCACGGCACGTGCTCCGAGCACGCAGCCCTCACCACCGCAGCTGCAAGGTGCGCCCTGATACCTACAGTGAACGTCCAGGCCATTGCCAACGACCACCACTGGAACGAGTTCTGGCTCGGAAGGTGGATGCAGTGGGAGCCGGTCAACACTTTCGTAGATAACCCGTACGGGTACGAGGGCTGGGGATGGAAGATGGCTGGGGTCATAGCCCACAGGGGGGACGGGTACGTATGGACGGTCACCGGGAGGTACACCCCACATGCCAGCCTGACGGTCGAGGTGCTCGACGCCGATGGGAGGCCAGTGGACGGCGCCCTGGTCCAGCTCGTAGCTCCATACAGGTACGGTGGCCTCTCCATCTGCGCATGGCAGTACACCGACCTCAGGGGAAGGTGCGAGTTCACGGTCGGGGACGGACTAAGCTACTGGGCGACCGTGGATGCAGGGATCGGGCATGTGCCCACGACCGAGGTCATATCAGCGTGCGAGCCAGGGAGGGAGTACTTCAGGAGCTTCCGGCTCGAAGGGAGGGTCCCTTCGCCCGACCTCGAGCCCTGCGGAAGGATGCAGCGAGGGGAAAGGGAGGTGGAGGTGAGGTTCGAAGTGACCGGCTCGGTGCTCAGGGGTAAACACCTGCTTACAGGGAGGACCTTCAAAAAGAGGACATCACTTGGGAGGGTGGAATTCTTTTTGTGCGACCAGGTGAACTACGACAGGTACTTGGCCGGGGAAAGTTTCGATGCATACGAGGTCATGTGGGGTGCCTCCGGGGATTTGAGGTTCTCCGTCCCAGATGGAAAGTGGTACGCTGTGATATCGAACGAGTCTTCCACCTCGACCGTCCAGAGGTTGAAGCTCGAGGCTTCCTATATAGGGCCGACGTATGCCGAGGAGGTCCCGTGGACGCCGGGGGAACTTTCGCTTTCGGGCAACTTTCCTAACCCCTTCAACTCGCGCACGAAGGTGGGCTTCTTCCTTCCGGAGCCGGGCGAGGTCGAGGTCTCGATATGCGACCTGACGGGAAGGGTCGTATGGAAGTGCAGGATGGAGGCAGAAGCCGGCCAGCACTTCCTCGTCTGGGACGGGGGGGAGGTCGCAAGTGGGGTCTATATATGTTGTGTAAGGTTCGGAGGGGAGCTCAGGACGACCAAGATGGTGCTCATCAGGTGAAGCGAGGAGGTGAAAGGTGATAGAGGTGGAAGGCCTGACGAAGTACTACGGCAGAAGTCCGGTCCCTGCTATAGAGGACGTCACCTTCAGGGTCGAGAAGGGGGAGATATTGGGGTTCTTGGGTCCCAACGGAGCGGGAAAGACCACGACGATGAGGATAATCACCGGCTACTTCCCCCCTTCCAGGGGCACAGCCAGGGTGGCGGGCTACGATGTTATGGAGAACCCTACCGAGGTGAAGAAGAGGGTGGGATACCTCCCAGAACATCCTCCCCTCTACAACGATATGACCGTGGAAGGGTTCCTGAACTTCGTGGCGGACATAAAGGGCCTGGATAGGAGCAAGAAGAAGCTGAGGATAGGGGAGGTAGCGGAAAGATGTGGGCTCGATGAAGTTATGGACGTCAGGATAGGGAAGCTCTCCAAGGGCTACCGCCAGAGGGTGGGGGTAGCCCAGGCCCTGGTCCACGACCCCGAGGTCCTCATCCTCGACGAGCCCACCATAGGCCTCGACCCCAAGCAGGTCGTGGAGGTCAGGAACCTAATAAAGAGCCTTGCGGGGGAGCGCACCGTGATCCTCAGCACCCACATACTTCCGGAGGTGAGCATGACCTGCGGTAGGGTCGTGATAATAAACAAGGGGAGGGTGGTGGCAGAGGACACCCCGGAGAACCTGACGGCCAGACTCAGGGGCGTCAGGACCATATTCGTGGAGGCCCGAGGGCCCGCCGACGGCATAGAGAAGGTCCTGAGGGAGGTTCCGGACGTCAAGGAAGTCCGACACGAAGGTTCCGAGGATGGCACGCATAGGTTTGTGGTGGAGAGCACATTGGAGAAGGATATAAGGGCCCAGCTTGCGTCCTCGGTCGTAAGCGGTGGTTTCCAACTTCTTGAGCTGAGGCCGGTGGGCATGAGCTTGGAGGACATATTCCTCCAGCTTACCACGGAGGAGGGAGCATGAGGGGATTCTTCGCTGTCTTCAAAAAGGAACTTCACTCCTACCTTACATCTCCGATAGCTTACGTGCTCGCCGCCGTCTTCCTCGTACTTATGGGCTTCCTCTTCAGGAACCTCGTCATGCAGTTCAACGCCTTCTGCCTCACCTATTTCTCCCAGGCAGCTAGGTTCGGAGGGCAGCTTCCGGAGTTGAACCTCAACAGGATAGTTGTCGAAAGCTTCTTCGGACTGTTGGGTTTCATATCCCTCTTCATGATACCCATGCTCACTATGCGGCTGTACGCAGAGGAGAAGAAGCTCGGAACCTTCGAGCTCCTCACCACATCCCCCATCTCAAACCTCCAGACCATATTGGGTAAGTTTACAGCCTGTTTCGTGCTCTACGCCGGAACCGTGGGGTTGACCTTGGTCATGATGGGGCTTTTGGATGCCTACGGAGAGCCGGACTGGGGGCCCATAGGTTCCTCTTACCTCGGAGTCCTGCTTTTGGGGGCGTCCTTCATAGCCGTAGGGATATTAGCTTCCTCCCTGACGGAGAACCAGATAGTAGCTGTCGCCATAAGCTTCGGGGCGCTGCTTTTGTTCTGGCTCATGGGTTGGGCCTCCCAGTTCGCAAGCGGCGGCCTCAGGAAGGTCATGGAGTACCTTTCGATAATAGACCACATGGAGGACTTCTACAAGGGAGTTATAGACACCAAGGACGTGCTCTTCTACCTAAGCTTCACCTTCTTCTCCCTCTTCCTCACCGCCGTGGTCTTAGAATCCAGAAAGTGGCGGGGGGTCAGGTAAGGGCACGACAAGGAGGACAAAATGCGCATAGGAAGGGGATTTCAGTACGGCTCCAATGCCTTCCTGGTAACGCTCTTCGTCCTGGCGATAGTGGCCATGCTCAACTTCTTGGGGGCGAGACATCATATAAGGTGGGATGTGACCAAGGGAAAACTTTACAGCCTTTCGGACCAGACCAAGCAGATTTTGAAGAACCTGAAGAAGGACGTGAAGGTCCTGGCGTTCTATCGGGAGGGCACGGGCGAGAAGCTCAGGGACCTCCTCAAGGAGTACTCGTACCGCTCCGACAAGTTCCACTACGAATTTGTGGACCCGGACAAATACCCCGAGAAGGCCAAGACCTACGACATAAGGAGCTACGGGACGATAGTGGTGCAGTGCGGAAATAAGGAGGAGAAGATATACGAGGAGACCGAGAAGGAACTTACGAACGCCATCTTGAAGGTGATAAGGGAGGAGAACAAGGTCGTATACTTCGTGGAGGGCCACGGGGAAGGGAGGACGGAGGACACAGGAGCCGAGGGCTACAGCAACGCTAAAAAGGCCCTTCAGGAGGCGAACTACGACGTAAAGACCGTAGTGCTCGCCCAGGAGGGGAAGGTTCCGGAAGATTGTGCGGTCCTGGTGGTCCCGGGGCCCCGCAGGAAGTTCCTCCCGAACGAGGTGGACATGGTGAGGGACTACATAAAGGAAGGTGGGGATGCCTTCTTCCTCTTGGACCCAGGTACGGACGTCGGGTTGGAGGATATGCTCTCGGAGTGGGGGGTGAAGGTGGAGAACGATGTGGTAGTGGATGTGAGCGGGGTGGGCCAGCTCTTCGGCATAGGCGGGCCCGGGGTGCCCATAGCCGCCCAATACGAGAGACATCCTATAACCGAGAAGCTTAAGGGGATCATGACGTTCTATCCCCTCGCCCGTTCGGTGTGGTTCCGGAAGGAGGGCAAGGAGGGCGTCGAGGGGACGGAGCTCGTGAAAACTTCCTCCCACAGTTGGGCCGAGACCGACCTTTCGGTCCTGAAGGGGAAGGGGAAGGTCCGCAAGGACCCCGACGAGCGTTCGGGTCCCATACCCTTGGCCGTGGCCGTCACTGTAGAGGTCGAGGAGGACACGACCGGGACCAAGAAGGCCAGGGTGGCGGTCTTCGGGGATTCTGACTTCGCAAGGAACAGGTACTTCCCATTCCAAGGTAACGGCGACTTCTTCATCAACACCGTAAACTGGCTCGCCGAGGAGGAGGAGCTTATATCCATAAGGCCCAAGCAGCCTGGCTTCAACCCGATACATCTAACTAGAAGGCAGGCGAGCACGCTCTTCTGGATATCGGTGGTGGTGCTTCCTGCGCTCGTACTTGTGGCGGGAGTTTTGGTCTACGTACGTAGGAGGTGAGGATGAGGTTCAGGAGCACCCTCATAGCTGCGATGTTGGCTTTGGGGCTCGGGGCCTTCCTCTACTTCTACGAGATCCGGGGCGGGAAGAGGAGGGAGGAGGCCGAGGAGTTCGCTAAGAAGCTATTCCATTTCGAGGAAGCGGATGTGCAGAAGATAACCCTCGTCAGGAACGACACTACTCGGATAGTACTGGAGAAGGGGAAGGATGGGCTCTGGCACATAGCTGAGCCCATAGAGACCGATGCCGACCAGGATGCCGTAGGCAGGCTAATGGACACCATGAAGGACGCCTCCTGCGAGAGGGTGGTGGCGGATTCCGCCTCCGACCTCGGGAAGTTCGGGCTCGAGCATCCCAAGGTCAAGGTGGCCTTGACCCTCAAGGACACCACCACCGACACCCTCTGCGTAGGGGACTTCAGCCCCACAGGGTCCTACGTCTTCGCTATGTGGGCCGGGAAGCCCCAGGTCTTCCTCTCCAAACGATACGTGAGGACGAGGTTGGACCAGGGCCCCTTCGACCTGAGGGAGAGGAGGGTACTCCCGTTCCCCAAGGAGGAGGCCAAGAAGATAGTTCTGAAGTACGACGGAAAGAAGTTCGTGCTTACAGGGAGCGGGGATGAGTGGGAGATAGAGGAGCCGGGGAAGTTCAGGGCCGACGCCAGCACCGTCCGCTCCTTCCTCTCCAGGCTCAGGACCGAAAGGGCGAGGAAGTTCGTGTTGGAGCATCCCTCGGAGGAGGACCTGAGGAAGTACGGTATAGACGAGCCTTCCTTGGAGGTGACGGTCTGGCTCGGGGAGGAGAAGGCCCAGAAGACCCTGAGGGTTGGGAAACTGGAGGACTGGAGGTACTACGCCAAGGACATGAGCAGGGAGCCCATATTTATGGTGGACTCATCTTTCGTGGCCTACCTCAGGAAGGACCTCATGAACCTTAGGGACAAGCACGTCGTTAGGTTCGACAGGGACAAGGTAGACAGGATAGAGCTCGCCTACGGGGACAGCGTGGTGGTCTGCGAGAAGGACACTTCCTCGGGGGACTGGTACCTGAAGGAGCCCAAAGAGGGGAAGATGAAGTCGTGGAGGGCCAACAGGCTCCTTTCCGACATAAAGTTCCTAAGGGCCAGGGAATTTCTGGGCAAGCATGAGGACCTCAGGCCATACGGACTGGACTCCCCTCGCATAGTGGCGAGGCTCCTGCACGGGAAGGAACTTCTGGCAGAACTTAAGATCGGAAAATATAAGGGGGATAAGGTATATGTCCTGGGGCAGGAGGTCTGCCTTGCGGACAGCAGCATAGTCGGGGACCTCTCGCCGAGCCTGGACGAGCTTTTGGAAGAAGGGAAGTGATGGGGCGAGCAAGGGCGGAGATGTATCCGCCCTAAATTTTACAATATGAGGTACATAGATGCCTTCAGGGATGGGAGGACGGCCAGGAGGTTGGCGGACGCCATAGGGGAGCTGGTGGGTAAAAGCAGGTTCTCCTTCATGGAGGTCTGCGGCACCCACACGGTCTCTGCCTTCCGTTCGGGCCTCCGCTCCATGCTCCCTGAGGGCCTGGAACTGCGCTCCGGCCCCGGATGTCCGGTTTGCGTGACCCCCAACTCTTACCTCGACAGGGCGATAGCTTTGGGAAGGAAGGGGATGGTCCTGGCCACGTTCGGGGACATGCTCAGGGTCCCGGGGTCCTCCTCGAGCCTGCTCGAGGAGAGGGCGAGGGGTGCTAAGGTCCATGTGGTCTACTCCCCCTTGGACGCCTTGAAGCTCGCCGAGGATTCCGTGGGAACTGTGGTCTTCTTGGCGGTGGGGTTCGAGACGACGGCCCCGGCCGTGGCGGCCACGGTCCTCGAGGCGAGGAGGAGGAACCTGCGCAAGGTGAAGTTCCTTATAGCCCACAAGCTCATCCCCCCCGCCATGCGCTGCCTTTTGGACGATCCCGATGTCAGGATAGATGGGTTCATGTGCCCCGGACATGTGAGCGTCGTCATAGGTTCGGAGCCGTATCGTCCCTTGGCAGAGGACCACGGGGTCCCCTGCGTCATAACGGGATTCGAACCCTTGGACATGCTCCAAGGGATATACCTCCTGGCCCGCCAGAAGGCCGAGGGGACGGCCGAGGTCCAGATAGCCTACAGGAGGGCGGTGAGACCCGACGGAAACGCTAAGGCCAAGGAGCTTATGGAGGAGGTCTTCAGGGTGGTGGACGACGAATGGAGGGGGCTCGGGCCCGTTCCCCAAAGCGGGCTCAGGCTCAGGGAGGATTTCGGGGAGTGGGATGCGGAGGGGATTCCGGTGGATGTGGAGCCAACCGTGGAGCCGGCGGGCTGCAGGTGCGGGGACGTGCTAAGGGGGACCTGCTGGCCTCCGGAATGCCCCCTCTTCGGCCGGGCCTGCACTCCCGAGCATCCCGTAGGGGCCTGTATGGTCTCCTCCGAAGGAGCCTGCGCTGCCTGGTACAGGTACGGGAGGTAAGGTGGAGACGATAAGTATGGACCACGGAGGAGGGGGGCTGAAGGCCAAAAAGCTCGTCGAAGGCCTCCTGAGGTACTTCGAAAGCCCGTACCTCGAACCTTTAGACGACGGAGCCGTGCTCCCCTTGGGGGATGGGCGCCTCGCCTTCACCACCGACACATATGTGGTCTCACCCCTCTTCTTCCCGGGCGGCGACATAGGAAGGCTCGCAGTCTGCGGCACCGTGAACGACCTTTCGGTCATGGGAGCGAGGCCCTCCTTCATAAGCTGCGCCTTAGTCCTGGAGGAGGGGTTGGAGGGAGAAACATTGGAGAAGGTCTTGGAATCCATAGCTCGCACCGCCGAGGAGGCGGGCGTAGAGGTGGTCACCGGGGACACGAAGGTCGTGGAGAGGGGCACTGGGTTCGGGCTCTTCGTGAACACCGCTGGGGTAGGTCCTGTGCTCGTGGAGCTGGGGCTCCACAAGGTCTCCCCCGGGGACGCCCTCCTGGTCAGCGGTACGGTGGGGCAGCACGGGATGGCGGTGTTGGCCGCAAGGGAGGGGCTCGAGTTCGAAGGGGAGATAAAAAGCGACTGCGCTCCCGTAAACTCCCTCGTGGAGGCCCTGTTGGGCGCTTGCCCCTCCGTCAAGTTCCTGAGGGACCCGACAAGGGGAGGGCTGGCGGGGACCTTGTGGGAGGTGGCAAAGGGGACGGGGCTCGGGGTGGAGGTCTGGGAGGAGAAGGTCCCCATAAGCCAGGAGGTCTCCGGCCTCTGCGAACTTCTGGGCATAGACCCCCTCTATTCCGCAAACGAGGGGAGGATCGTAGCTATAGTCCCGCACGAGGAGGCGGACGAGGCTTTAGGAGCTTTAAGGGGCCATCCGCTCGGAAGGGATGCCGAGGTCGTAGGAAGGATCGTAGAGGAACACCCGGGGAAGGTGGTCCTCAGGACGAGGGTGGGAGGGAGGAGGCTTATGGACCTTCCGGCAGGCGATCCTTTTCCGAGGATATGCTGAAGGGGGATGGGAGGGCCATCCCCTTGGAGGTACTTTAAGGGCCCGGCCGAAGCCGGGCCCTCCGGTTTACTCGGTGGTTATCTCTATCTGCTTGGGCTTGGCCTCCTCCACCTTGGGGAGGGTGAGCGTCAGGACGCCGTTCTTATAGACGGCCTTTACCTTGTTGGCGTCCACACGGGCCGGCAGGGTGAAGGACCTGCTGAACCTGCCGTACACCCGCTCCGACCAGTGGTAGGTCCTGTCCTTTTCCTCCTTCTCCTGCTTCTTCTCCCCGCTGATGGTGAGGACGTTGTTCTCTATGCTGACCTTTATGTCGTCCTTCTCCATCCCGGGGAGTTCGGCTGTGACCACCACAGCATCGTCGGTCTCGGCCACGTCCACCTTGGGAGTCCACACCGTCGGAGCGGGCCCGATCCCCCTCCAGAACTCGTCGAAGATCCTGTCTATCTCCCTGCGGATGTCGGAAAGGGCAGGGAACCACTCCTCGCTCGGCCTCCAGCGAACCAGCGCCATAGGTATCACCTCCTTCGTTCGAGGGTTTCCTTCGACTTCCGTTTCTATTATGAAAGCAAGGTTCGTGCCATATTGGTAAACCCGGGCTTTGGGTCGGCCTTAGGGTCAATATGACTTACAGTTACCCCTTCATCGGCCGATGGGCTGCCATATGGGCACATCGAAATATGTTGCCTCACGGAGGGAAGGAAGTTATCTTAAAGGCGATGTATGCCCTGCTCTGGAGCGTAGCCCTGCCGTTGGGTGTTCCCTACCTCCTGCTGAGCGGAAGGGGCCTTCGTGAGCGCTTGGGGATTTGGGGGAAGGGTCTTCCTGCTGCCCCCCTATGGGCCCATGCTGCCTCTATGGGGGAGGTGAGGGCTGCCTCCGCTGTCGTGGCCTGGCTGCTCAACTTTAAGCCGGGCGTTCGGGTACTCTTCACCACCACATCCTCCACCGGAAGGGACCTGGCCCGGAGGCGATGGGGTTGTGCGTACTTAGCTCCCCTCGACCATCCCCTGCTGGTGCGCAGGGTCCTGCGGAACGTCCGGCCCAGGGCGGTCCTTCTGACCGAGGGGGAACTCTGGCCAGGAACGATCCGGGAGGCCCGCAGGAGCGGCATCCCCGTGGCCCTAATCAACGGCCGTATCTCCGAAAGGGCCTTCCGCTGGTACAGCCGGTTCGGCTCGATAATGCGAAGGGCGATAGGCAGCCTCGACCTTCTGTGCGTGCAATCCTATGTGGACGGGGAGAGGTTCGTTCGGCTCGGAGCCCGGCCCGAGCGGACTTTTGTGGTCGGCAACGTCAAAGGGGGGGAACCCGAAGGGGAGCCCTTAAAGCGCGATGCTCTGCGCTCCTCCTTCGGAATCCACCCAGAAAGGCCGGTCTTGGTCGCCGGAAGCACCCGGGAGGGCGAGGAGGCCGTTCTCCTGGAAGGCCTGGAGAGGCTCTGGGCACGCTGGCCGGACCTCCTCGTGGTCTTAGCACCCCGGCACTTGGAGCGCCTGGGCGAGGTGGAACGCCTCCTGAGGGAACACGGCGTGCGCTACGTGCTCAGGAGCAGGATGGGAAGGGACCTCCCCCAGGTGCTGTTGGTGGACACGATGGGGGAACTTACAAAGTTCTACGCTATGGCCGACCTGGCCTTCGTGGGAGGGAGCTTCGTACCCTTGGGCGGCCACAACCCCTTCGAGCCCGCCTCCTTGGGCCTGCCCGTGACCTTCGGCCCCCACATGCGCCAGGAGGGATGGGAGAGGCTATGCGAAGATGGAGCGGCCGTGATGGTACATGATGCGGCAGAATGGGCCAAGGTCGCCTTCCGACTGCTGGAGGACCCCAACCTCCGCTCACAGATGGGACGGAAGGGCCGGGAGCACGCAGCAAGGCTCAGGGAGGCTGCCAGAAGGACTGCTGAGCTGTTGATATCCCACGGCATCGTATGAAACGGAGGGGACGGTGAAGGCCGAGGTACGGGGAGTGGACATCCACCCTACGGGCTGAGTGGTCGCTGGTATTTACCTCACCAGCACCATCTTCCTTGTCTTAACGAACCTCCCAGCCTCAAGCCTCAACAGATACACTCCAGCCGACACCTCCCTACCCTCATCGTCCCTTCCATCCCACCTGACCGTGTAATACCCTGCCTCCTGCCTGCCATAAACCAACTCCCTCACCCTCTGACCTACCAAACTGTATACCTCAAGCTTCACATCTGCATCCTCTGGCAACTGATACTCTATCACAGTAACAGGATTGAAGGGATTGGGTCTGTTCTGATAAAGTTTATACCTCGAAGGCAAGCCAACCTCTGAAGAGCATACCTCCAATGGTCTGGCTCCAGTAAACCGCAGGATATAGAGGCCATCTCCACCATCTGCAACATATACATAGCTTCCTGAAACATAGACACCAAAAGCATAGCTTCCAGTGTCGTAGAATCCTACCTCCTGTGGAGATGTTGGATCTGAGATGTCTATCACCCTCAGGCCATCTAAACCATTTGCATATGCATAGCTCCCTGAAACATAGACACCACAAGCCCAGCTTCCAGTGTCGTAGAATCCTACCTCCTGTGGAGATGTTGGATCTGAGATGTCTATTATCCTCAGGCCATCCCAGCAATCTACAACATATACATAGCTCCCTGAAACATAGACATCACAAGCATAGCTTCCAGTGTCGTAGAATCCTACCTCCTGTGGAGATGTTGGGTCTGAGATGTCTATTATCCTTAGACCATCCCAACGATCTGCAACATATGCATAGCTCCCTGAAACATGGACATCCCAAGCCCAGCTTCCAGTGTCGTAGAATCCCACCTCCTGTGGAGATGTTGGATCTGAGATGTCTATCACCCTCAGGCCATCTTCCCTATCTGCAACATATGCATAGCTCCCTGAAACATAGACACCATAAGCCCTGCTTCTAGTCTTGGGATCGTAGAATCCAACCTCCTGAGGAGATGTAGGGTCTGAGATGTCTATTATCCTCAGGCCATCTAAACCATTTGCGACATATGCATAGCTTCCTGAGACATGGACACCACGAGCATAGCTTCCAGTGTCGTAGGATCCAACCTCCTGTGGAGATGTTGGGTCTGAGATGTCTATCACCCTCAGACCCCCTTTCCCACCTGCAACATATGCATAGCTTCCTGAAACATAGACATCATGAGCCACCCCCGGAAGGAACACTCGGCCTACCTTGACAGGAGATGTAGGGTCGCTCACATCCAAGACCACCAAAGTCCCTCCCGCACAGACATAAGCATAGTCCCCCTGAACTACCACAGCAAAAGCAGGTCCTTCCAACGCCCTGCCGACAAGCTCCACATTCTCGTGCTCACCGCTGGCAATCACTGCTCCCACAAGCACCAGCACAAGCCCTACTGAAAAGAACACCCTCCTTAGCATTGCACACCTCCTTTGAATCCTGTACTGCACCCCAAAAACCGGACACTCATAAAAGCAACAAAAGGAGAAATACTTAAGGCCCGAAAATAGAGAAGCGGTTCAAGAACTTCTTACTTCTGGTGAATCCAAGAGAATGTTGCACTTACAAGCTAAATTTTTGTCCAAAAATGGGGTGCACTTCATCAGCGACCAAGATGGCCACCGTCAGGATTATGGCACCCTGAACCCTCATACCTCCTTACCCATCAAACTAACGGCTCACGAAAGACTTTACCTTCCCCCAACTTGTCTGAATCACTCCTGTCGCTATAATCTCCTCGATCCTGTCCAATAGCTCATCCAACGGAAAAACAAATGAAGGAATCTCTTGGAG
>QNCW01000009.1 GCA_003645885.1 Candidatus Latescibacterota bacterium
GAGGTCTCGCTTCCTCTGCTGTCCAGCCAGGCCGAACGGGCTCATACCATATTCCACGAGGAGGCAAGGAACACGACGAGGCTTGAGAGCTTCAAGGCGGCCAAGGTCCAACAGGTCTTCGTCAATCCCAGCACCGGCAGCAGGAACACCCCTCCGACGAGCCCCCCGACCCAGCCTCCCATAAGGTCGCAAGCGTAGAGCATCCCTGCGGTGGTGCCGAGCTTGGGCGAGGATTTCAGACATATCCTGGCCGCCAGGGGGAACTGCGCTCCGACCGGAAATCCGGAGATGAACGAAAGGACAGGAAAGATCCACCGGATGAGGGCGCCCTCCGGATTCGATCGGAGCAGCAGGAAGGTTCCGGGGAGGGAGATGGAGAATACGATCATCGCCAGCTCTATCTCGGCGAAGCACAGGAGGTCCCTCCGGACCCTCTCCGAGAAGGATGCCATGAACAGGCTTCCTGCGGCCATCCCGGACATAAGGGCGGTTATCAAGATTCCTATCTGGTGGAAGACGTGGCCGTACAGGACCTGGAAGGCGAAGACCAATATCAGATCGTAGAGCATGCCTGCAAATCCTGTGCTGGCAACTGCAAAGGGCACCCCCGAGGACCTTCCGAGGCGGAGAAGGAAGGCGAGGGCGAAGGTGAGGACTAAGAGGAAAGAAAGGATATGGCCCAGACCGATCCCCTCCAACCTTCCGAACCATCCCCGCAGGGAGGGGGCGAAGATGGCGTTCCAATACCAAAGGCTGCGGAATACGGCCAAAGGGGCAAAATCCTCGTTATTACCTTCCCTTGCTCCCTTCAAGGAGGCTGAGAACCAGTCAAGCCACCTCCTGTGCAGCCGGTAACGGAGGTATCCCGGGGTCAGGAGGCTCACCTCGAGCGACCTTTCCCTCATCCTTTCGGCGAGTAGGGAGGGAGTGATCCGGCTCACCTCGGGGGAGGAGGAGGCGAGGTAGAGGTTGAGGTCTCCGGGTATAATCCGGATGTGAGGATAGACGGCCTCGAGGGTCCTGAGGATACAGGCGTTGAGGTCCCTCAGCTCTTCGCTTATGTAAGTCAGGGAGCCCGGAAGGCAGAGGACCAATATCCCCCCTCGCTCGAGCTTCTCCTCGGCTGAGAGGAAGAACTCCTCGGTGAACAGCCGGTTCACCTGGAGGTTGGAAGGATCTCTAAGGCCGACGAAGATGAGGTCGTATTCGTGGGGGGACATCCGGACGAACAACCTCCCGTCCGTGTTGTGTACGTGGACCCTGGGGTCGTCCAGCTCGGACGGGTCGGCGAACCTTCGAAGTACTTCCAACAACATGGGGTCCAGTTCGGCGTAGTCTATCCTCTTTACCGTCGGATGTTTCAGGACCTCACGGATGACACCTCCGACACCCCCGCTCAGGATCAGGACCTCCTCCGGCTCCGGATGGGAGAGCATGGGGATGTGGACGAATTCCTCCACGAAGGCTATGTCCGGGACCGGTGCTGCCACGACGGGGATGCCGTTGGAGAAGAAGGTGTACTGGCCTTCGTCTTCCACTACAACGACGTTCCCGTAGATGGAATTTCCGTAGTAGACCACCTTCTGGCCCTGCCACTGGCGCTCTACCGAGAGCCTGTGGACCTGATCTGCCCCCCTGCCGAGGAGTAGGAATGCGACGGCCACCGAGGCAGCTGCCGAAGTCCCTGCCAGTATCCTCCTCTGCCGGAATGGCTTCAGAAGTACCAGGCAGACCGCTAGGTTCAACAGGGAGACGATGAGGGCTATCCGGACGGAATGGAGGTAGGGGAGCATGAGGTACACGAAGACGGTCCCGCCCACGATGGTCCCCAGGGTCTCGTATAGGTAGACCTTGCCCACCGCCCAGGAGGAGGGCCTTCCGTGTACTTCAGCATATAGCCGACAGCCGAAGGTGAAAAGAGCCCCGTGGGGGAGGCTTACGGGGAGGAGTAAGAGGAAGGAAGAAAGGAAGATGACCGGAAGCCCGAACCCCTCTCCGGAGACGACACCTATGGCCCCCCTTAAGCTCCGGACCCCGTATACGGCCAAGGGCAGGGCGAAGGAAAACATCGTCTGGACGAGCACGTAGGCCTCGAGCTTCCTCCTTAAACTTTCTATCTTCTTCCCGAGCAGGAAGGAGCCAGCGGCCTCGAGGACGAGCCAGTTGGCAAGTACGATCCCTATGGACAGCTCGTTGCCGGAAAATACGATCAACAGCTCCCGGAGGAGGAGCACCTGGGCCACGATCCCGCTGAAGCCCATAACCCATATGGCGAGCGTCATTCCCAGATGCCCGGGATGCTGTACCCGCAGAACTTGCATCTGCCGTTTCGTAAGTTGTTCTCTAAGACCTGGAAGTGCACCCTATATATCACCCTCTTCCCGCACCTGGGACAGAACGTCGAGTTGTACTTGTGGCCGGGGACGTTTCCTATGGTAACGTAGTGAAGGCCCACGTCTGAGGCTATCTCGTGGGCCTTCTCCAAAGTCCTTATCGGCGTCGGGGGGAGGTGGGTCAACCGATAGTTCGGGAAGAAGCGGGAGAAGTGTAGCGGGGTATCCTCGCCGAGGTTCTCCTTGATCCATTCGCACATCCTCCTTATGTCCGATGGATCGTCGTTTATCGTAGGTATGACCAAGTTTACGACCTCGAGCCACTTCCCCTCCTGCCTTACGATTTTCAGGGTCCTCAGTACGGGTTCGAGTTCCGCAGATGAATTGTCGTAAGCCTTCTCGGTGAATCCCTTCAGGTCTATGGTCACGGCATCGGTATATCGCAGGAGCCTCTTGAGGGGCTCAGGGTTCATGGAGCCGTTGGAATGCCAAAGTATCCTCAGCCCCTTGCTCTTGGCCAGCACCGCTACGTCGTAGACATATTCGTAGAACGCCGTAGGTTCGTTGTAGGTGAAGGAAAGTGTGGGGATGTTCTTCTTTAGGGCTATCTCGACCGCCCTTTCAGGAGGGATATCGTAAGTTTCTAAATCTCCAGGGCTCGCCTGGGAGAGGTGCCAGTTGTGGCAATGCCGACATCTGAAGTTACAACCCACGGTGCCGAAACAGAGTATCTCGGTCCCAGGGAGCATGTGGTATTGGGGCTCCTTCTCAATGGGGTCTATGTGCACCGCCGAGGGCCTGGCGTAGACCAGAGAGTAATACCTCCCTTCCCTGTTCTCCCGCACCCGACAGAAGCCCCGTCCCCCGGGAGGCACTGTACACATCCTGAAACATGTCTCACACTGTATCCAGTTCCCCTCCAGCTTCCGGTAGAACATGACCTCCTTGAGGGGAACCTCCGTGACGGACGGCGCCCCCCATGTCCCTCGAAGTCCCAGCGTTCTGAGGAGCACCTCCGATACTCCCCCAGTGATCAGGGCCGCAAGGGCCCCTACACTTCTTTGCAGGAAGCTTCTACGGGTCAAAATCTTCGATCTCACCTCCTAAGGACCTTGGCCCAGGTGGGATAACTTCGGCCCTCAGGCGTGGGCCTCGAGCCAGTTCGTGCCGACCCCCACGTCCACCTTTATCGGGACCTTGAGCTTCAGGGCCCCCTCCATCTCCTCGACCACGAGGTCCCTCACCTCCTCCAGCTCCTCCCTCGGAACCTCGAACACGAGCTCGTCGTGGACCTGGAGTATCATCTTGGTCCTGTACCCCCCCTCCCTGAGCCTCCTCCAGACCCTCACCATCGCAACCTTTATGAGGTCGGCTGCAGTCCCCTGCACCGGGGTGTTTATGGCGGTCCTCTCAGCGAACTCCCTCATCTGGCGGTTGGAGCTGTTTATCTCGGGAAGGTACCTCCTCCTTCCCAAAAGGGTCGTGACGTACCCCTTCCTCCTCGCCTCCTCCAAGGTGCGCTCTATGTAAGCCTTCACGCCGGGGTACTGCCTGAAGTACTGGTCTATGAGTTCCCTTGCCTCGTGCCTGCTTATCCCGAGCTGCTCAGCCAGGCCGAACGGGCTCATACCGTATATTATCCCGAAGTTTATGGTCTTGGCCCTCCTCCTGAGTTCGGAGGTCACAAGCTCCGGAGGAACCCCGAACATGGCGCAGGCGGTGCGGGTGTGTATGTCCTCACCTTCTAAGAAGACCCTTATGAGGTTCTCGTCCTCGGAGAGGTGGGCCAGGATCCTGAGCTCTATCTGGGAGTAGTCCACGTCCAACAACAGGTGTTTCTCGTCCGGTGCGACGAAGGCCTGACGTATCCTCCTTCCAAGTTCCGTGCGGATGGGGATGTTCTGGAGGTTGGGGTCGCTCGAGGAGAGCCTACCTGTGGCGGTCACGGTCTGGTTGAAGGAAGTGTGGATCCTGCTGGTCTCGGGGTTTATGAGCTTGGGGAGGGCATCTATGTATGTGGACTTTAGCTTTGCAAGTTGCCTGTAGTCCAAAACCTTGCGTGGAAGCTCGTGTTCACCTGCCAGGACCTCTAAGACCGAGACGTCGGTCGAATACCCCGTCTTGGTCCTGCGAACCACCGGGAGCTTGAGCTTCTCGAAGAGTATGTACCCGAGTTGTTGGGTGGAGTTTATGTTGAACCTCTCCCCTGCCATCCTGTATATCTCCTCCTCGAGCCTCCTGAGTTCCGCCTCGACCTGGAGCGACATGGTGCGGAGGTAGTTCCCGTCCACCTTCACCCCGTGCATCTCCATGTCCACGAGGACCTCCACGAGGGGCATCTCGACCTCCCTGAAGAGGGGCATGAGGGCCTTGGCCTCGAGCTCCCCCTCCAGGACCTCCTTGAGCCTCAGGACCACCTCCGCATCCTCGCCAGAGTACCTGGCCGCCTGCTCCACAGGGACCTCGGCGAAGCTCCTCTGCTTCTTGCCCGAGCCTATAAGCTCTGATATCGGGACCATCTTCCTGCCGAGGTAGGTGAGGCTCAGGACCTCGAGGTTGTGCTGGCGGCCCGAGGGGTTCAGGAGGTAGGAAGCTATCATGGTGTCGAACGA
Organism: Candidatus Latescibacterota bacterium; assembly: GCA_003645885.1. Classification (GTDB taxonomy): domain Bacteria; phylum Latescibacterota; class 4484-107; order B68-G9; family B68-G9; genus B68-G9. The sequence goes on from QNCW01000009.1 coordinate 4,946, forward strand.
AAAGCCCTTGGGCTTTACACCGTGCCTGGAGAGGACTATTATGTCGTACTTCACGTTCTGCCCGTACTTCTGTACCCCCTCGTCCTCCAACACAGGGCCCAGTACCTTCCTCACCTTCTCCCAGGGGACGTTAGGTCCGAGGATGTGCCCCACGGGGACGTAGAAAGCCTCCCCGGGCGAGAGGCTCAGGGACACCCCCACGACCTCGGCCCTCATTGGGTCCGTGCTCGTGGTCTCGAGGTCCACAGAGAGGAAGCCCTGGTCCCTGGCCCTACGGGCTATCTCCTCGAGCTCGCCCTCCTCCACGACCTTCGTGCTCACCTCCTGGACCGCCTCTTCGACGGTTATCTCCCTCAGGAACCTCTGGAACTCGAGCTCCTTGAATATCTCCTGGAGGGCTGGCCTGTTGAACCCCCTGAACCTGAACTCCTCGAGGGATACGGGCCTTCCGAGCGCCTCCTCTATGGGAACGTCGGTCCTTATGGTCACGAGCTCCTTGGAGAGCCTGGCCTGGTCGGCGAACTTCTTGAGGTTCTCCCTGACCCTTTCCCTCGCAACAACTCCGGAGTGTGCGAGCACGGAGTCCAGGTCCCCGTACGCCCTGACCAAGGCCAGGGCCGTCTTCTCCCCGACCCCCGGCACGCCCGGGACGTTGTCGGAAGCGTCCCCTGTGAGGGCCAGAAGGTCCCTCACCCTATCGGGCGGGACGCCGAGCCTCTCCTTCACCCCTTCCTCGTCCACCAGTTCCAGCCTTTCCTCTTTGCCTGCCCTCGTGGGCCTGAGGACCTTGACCTTGGGCCCGACGAGCTGGAAGAAGTCCTTGTCGCCCGCAACTATGATGACCTCGAAGCCTTCATCCGCTGCTCTCTTCGCCAGGGTTCCTATGACGTCGTCGGCCTCGAAACCTTCGACCTCCAGTACAGGTACGTTCATGGCGTCCAATATCTGGTATATCCTCGGAAGGGACGCTGCCATGTGTTCGGGCATCTTCTGGCGCGTGGCCTTGTACTCCGGAAACTTCTCGTGTCTGAAGGTGGGCCTTCCGGTGTCGAACACCACGACCATGTATTCTGGCTCGTACTCCCTGAAGAGCTTGAACAGGGAGTTCACAAAGCCGTAAGGTGTGCTCGTGTCCTCCCCCTTGGAGTTTATGAGGGGGTTCTTCGCGAAGGCGAAGTACGAACGATAAGCCAAGGCAGAACCGTCTATGAGGAAGATCCGCTTCATAGCGCCCTCCGGTTAGAGTCTCCTTCGCTCGGCCAGAAGTATGAGCCGTTTAAGTTCCTCCGGACCTCTCGCTTCCTCCCACGACCTCAGAAATCCCTCGCTCTGCACGATCTGAGCTATCGCCATGAGCGCCTGAAGGTGGAACGTCCTCTCGTCCCTGGTCCCGGCTAAGACGAACAGCACCTTCACCGGCGGTCCCTCGCCGAACTTCGCTCCTCCCCTGCACCTCACGGGGAGCACGACGAACTTCCCCTCGCCTTCTACGACCACATGGGGGATGGCGAGGCCCGGCTGCACCACGGTCGTGGAGGCCTTTTCCCTTTCCATCAGCCTCCTGAAGATCTCATCCTCCCCCATCTCCAGGTCCTCGGAAAGCTCCTTTGCGACCTTCCTGAAGCATTCTTCGGCCGAGAGGGGACCGTCCAGATCCAACACCCTGCAGGAGCGGATGAGCCTGTCGAACCTGTCCTCTGTGACCTCGTCCCTCTCCCTCAGCACCTCCAAAAGCTCCTCCTCCAAGGTCCCGTCCCCCAAATTTCTGTCCGTTATCCTCCCCACCAGGTGTACAAGGGCGGACCTCCTCCTTGCGTTCGGCCGGACGTAGGCCACGTACCACACCAGGACAGAGGCGAAGAAGGCTCCGGTTAGCTCCAAGGATACGGCTCCCATCTCGGCTATCAGAAATCCGTAGGAGACTATGCCGAAGGCAGGCAGGTAGGGGTAGAGGGGCACCCTGAACTTGGGGCGGTAGCTCTGAAGCTTGCTCTCCCTCATGATTATGAGGGAGAGGTTCACGAAGGCGAACAGGACCAACATCATGGTGGAGGCGACCTTGACGAGGTCCTCGAGGTCCAGGAAGAGCACGGCCGAGGCCATGAACCCCCCCGTGGTCAGGACGGCCCAGGAAGGCACACCTGACCTGCCCGTCCTCCCGAAGAGCCCGGGCAGGAGCCCATCCCTGCTCATGGCCATGGGGGAGCGGGAGGCAGAAAGTATCCCAGCGTTTGCGGTGGTCACGAACGCCGCTAAGGCGGCCGAGGCCATGGCGACCTCCCCGACCTTCCCGAGGACCCTCTTAGCCCCCAACGCCATGGGCATGAGGGAGCTCTTGAGTTCCTCCGGGGGGAGGACCCCCACCGTGATCCCCACAGAGAGCACGTAGAGGACGGTGACCGACAGGAACGCCGAGAACATACCCAAGGGGATGTTTCTGCCGGGGTTCCTGGCCTCCTCTGCCACCCCGGCTACCTTTGTGAGGCCTCCGTAGGAGATGAAGACCATCCCTGTGGCGGCCAAGAGGGCCCCGGAGCCGTGGGGGAGGAACGGGAGGAAGTTGGCCTCCTGCACGTGCCGTCCTCCGAGGACCACGTATCCAACGAGCACCCCCAAAAGTCCCAGCACGAGCCATATCTGGAGCCTCTCGGCCTCCTTGACTCCCAGTAGGTTCACCGAAGTTAACGCCAGACATGCTCCTGCAGCCACAAGCTTGAGGGGGAGGTCGGGCGATAGGAGCTGGGCCACCGCCCCCATGCCGACCAGGGCGAAGGCGCTCTTGAGCCCTAAGGACAGCCAGTTCGCCAGGCCTCCGAACGTGCCGGCTAAGGCCCCCAAGCTCCTCTCTATGTAGAAGTAGGTCCCCCCTGCCTTGGGCATGGCCGTGGCGAGCTCGGCCTTGGCGAGCACCGCCGGAAGCATGAGCAACCCGGCCAGAAGGTAGGCCAGGACCATCCCAGGTCCGACCTGGTCGTAGAGCACGCTCGGAAGCACGAACAGGCCTGAGCTTATCATAGCGCCGGCAGCTATGCAGAATATCCCTAAAGGTCCAAGTTCCCGCTTCAAAGGACGTCCCCTCGTCGGCATCAGAACTCGACCATCACCTTAAGGTTCCTCTCACCCCTTTCGGCGGCCTCCCTGTATGCATCGGGGAGGTCTTGGAACTTGTACCTCGAAGTTATTAGTTCTGTGGGGGTGAGCTTCCCCGAGCTTATCAGCTCCACCGCCTTCAGGAAGTCGTGCCTCATGTACATCAGGCTCCCCACCATCTCGAGCTCCCTGTCCTGAAGGAGGCCTATGGACACCCCCGGCCTTCCTCCTATAACCCCCACCACGACTATCCTCGAGCCCTTCCTCGCACCTTGTACGGCCGTCTCTAAGGTCTCCTCGGCCCCCACGCACTCGAACATCAGGTCAGCCCTGTCCTCGCCGAAGGTTTCCTCTATCGCCCCCACCACGTCCTCCCTCCGGGCGTTCACCACGTGGTCCGCCCCGAGCCTCCGGGCCACCTCGAGTTTAAAGTCCACTATATCCGTTATCATAACTTCGGAAGCGCCGAGGGCCTTGGCGGCCTGCATGGTGAGGATCCCTATGGGTCCAGCCCCCAAGACCACCACCTTAGCCCCCTCGTGCATGTCCGCCCTGCCCACTGCGTGCAGGGCTACCGCCGAGGGCTCCACCATGGCGGCAGCCTCGAAGGACATGTCCTCCGGCACGGGCACGACCCTGTCGGCCGGGACCGCGAAGAACTCCCTGTGGCATCCGTCGGTCTGGAACCCCATGACCTTTAAGTTATAGCATATGTTGTACCTTCCGTGTCTACAGGGATAACACCTCCCGCAGACTATCGATGGCTCGACCGTAACCTTGTCCCCCGGCGTTATCCCCTCGACTCCTTCCCCCACCGACTCCACCACCCCCGAGAACTCGTGCCCCTGGATTATGGGGTAGGATGTGAAGGGATGCTCCCCCCGCCACACGTGGACGTCCGAACCACACACCCCACAAGCTTTTACCTCTATCACGACCTGTCCCCTCCCGGGCTCGGGCTTGGGGACATCCTGGAAGACTATCCTTCCCGGTTCCACCATCGTGGCCTGAAGCATGTTCCCTCCTTGCTGAGGTTACCTATATCGTCCAGCTCAATATAACGTCGCACGCAGGGGATATCAAGAGTTACTTGACAACCAGAAAGCTTCACTTTAAATTGGGATGTCATAAGGGGAGGCCCCTTATGGAATCCCTGGGATGGTTGCTCCTTTGGATATGGGTCGTGCTCCGTGTGCTCCTCATAGCCGCCGTGGTGTACCTCGTGGTGTGGGAGGTGAGGAGGTCAAGATGAACCCCCTGAAGGTTATACTGGAGGCGGAGGAAGGAGCAAGGAGGATACTTTCGGAGGCCGAGGAGGAGGCCAGGCGCATAGGGGAGGAGGCCCGCTCCGAGGCCTCTTCAATTTTGGAGGAGGCGAGGAGGCGGGGGGAGGAGCTCGGAAGGAGGGCCATGGAGGAGGCCGAGGCGAGGGCCAGGGCCCACAGGGAGGAGACCTTAAGGGAGGCCGAGGAGGAGATATCGAGGCTCAGGAGGCTGTTCCGGAAGAGGAAGGAAGATGTGGTCTCCTGGGTCCTGGGCGAGCTCTTAGGGGAGCGATGAAGGTCCTGAAGTACGCTGCCGTAAACGCCAGGCTCAGGGGGATGAGGTCCAGGAGGCTCGCACCTCAAGCTATCAGGGGATTCCTCTTGGACCCGTCCGCCCTGAGGTCCGCCCTCGCCCGAGCCGGATATCCGGAGAGGTTGGGGGATGCCTCCCTTCCGGAGTTGGAGAGGGGGCTTTTCGAGGGGATGGCGAGGCTCTGGGAGGGGCTCGTCCGTTTCACTAAGGGGGACCTGAGGGAATTCCTGAGGGCCCTCGTGTTCCGCTTGGACCTGTACAACGTACATTCTGTCATATCCGCAATCTTTGCGGGGACGTCCCCGAGGCTCCTGAACACTGGAAGGTACGGCCTTTTCAGGAGGGAAGCGTTGGAGGATGTGAGGGACCTTCCCTCTCTCGGTAACATATTGAAGGGAACATTCTTAGAGAGAGAATATGGGGAGGCGGTGAGGGAGCTGGAGTCCGAACGGGACGTCCTCGCCCTTTTCGCAGCGTTGGACAGGGCGTATTTCCTTTATCTTTGGGAGCTCGGAGGCTCGCTGGGCGGGGAGGACGGAGCCTGGTGTCGCAGGCTCCTCGGCCGGTACGGGGCAGTTCAGGACACGATCGCCTTCCTCCGCCTCAGGTTCGTGAGGGGCTTAGGTGCCAGGGAGGCCCTAAGGTACCTGGTCGGTGCGGGGAGGGTCCTCCCCGTCGGACCTTTCCTGGAGTCGCCCGACGAGCTTGGGGAAGCTTCGAAGATGCTTTCGGGCTCCCTCTTAGGAAGGACGATCGTCGTTTCGGAGCCTTTAGAGGAGGTCGAAAGGGCGCTCTGGAGGACCTTCTACTCGGAGTGCGAGGAGGCCTTCAGGGGAAATCCCTTCAATATAGGGCCACTCCTGGCCCAGTTCTTCCTCCTTGAGAGGGAGGTCAAGGGGATAGTGGCGGCCTTCGAGGGGGCTGCCCTCGGCCTTCCGGAGGAGAGGACGGCATCTTTCATAGTTTAGACATGTTTCGGACCGAAAGGATGGCGTACCTCAGGCTCCTCCTCCTCAGGGAGGACGTCCTTAGGACGACCGGGGAGCTGGCCCGGAGGGAGGTGCTCCATCCGGAGTCGGAGGGTCCTGGGCACGGGCCCGACCCCGAACTTTCGGAGGAGCTCGAGGGACTTCTGAGGAGGATAGAGTCCCTTCGCTCCAAGCTCGGGATAGGGCATCGGCCACTCAGGCCCCAAGATGTGCCCCTGGACCCCGAGGGGCTGATCTCGGAGGCCGAGGGGAAGGTTTCCGAGCTCGAGGAAAGGATAGGGGAGGTGGAGGCTAAGAGGGAAGAGCTTTCCAAGAGGGAGGAGGACCTCATCTATCAGGTGAGGGCCTACGAGCTTCTGGAGGAGCTGAACCTGGAGCTTTCGGAGGAGCCGAGGTACGTGGACGTGGCGGTCGGCAGGCTTCCCAGGGCTCAGGCGGACGGGATCGAGGACTACGTAGGGGACCTTACCTGCGCTTGGGACGTGAAACCGGTCGGGAGGGACGAGGCGGTGGTGGTCCTGGTAGGGCAGAGGGGAACATCCGATGCCCTTTCCGGCCTCAGGTTCGCTCCTGTGGAGCTGAGGAAGGGGATCACCTCCGAGGAACTCGAGCTTGAAAGGTGGAGGATAAGGGAGGAACTTGCGGATGTAGCGGAGGAGGTGGAGCATCTGAGGGAGGAATGGGGGGAGAGGCTGTGCTTCTGGGAGGAGGCCGTAAGGGCAAACTTGAGGCTTCTGAGGGAGATGGAGAGGTTCTCCGGGACCGAGGAGGTCGCAGAAATTTCCGGGTTCGTCCCCTTGGGGGAATGTCCCGAGGTCTGCAAGGAGGTGGAGAGGCTTACAGGAGGAAGGTTCTACGCTGAATACAGTCCCGTCGAAGAGGTGGGGAAGGAGGAGGATGCGCCCTCGAAGTTCTCTAACCCGAGGTTCCTTAGGGCGTTCGAAAGTTTGGTGGCGACCTACGGGCTCCCCCTCTACGGCGGGTTGGACCCCACCCCCATATTGGCGGTCGTGTTTCCCGTCATGTTCGGGGCCATGTTCGGGGACGTGGGGCACGGCGCCCTCCTCGCCCTTGCGGGAGCGTTTCTGGCGTTCCATAGGAAGTTCAGGAGGAAGTTGGGAAACATAGGAGAGTTCCTGCTCTACATGGGAGGGGCTTCCGTCATCTTCGGGCTCCTCTTCGGAAGCGCTTTCGGGTTGGAGTTCGAGCCCCTCTGGTTCAGACCCTCGGAGGATACGATCCGCTTCATGGAGCTTTCGGTGGGTTTCGGCGTGGTGGTGCTGTCCCTCGGGGTGCTCCTGAACGTGCTCCAGGCCCTGAGGAGGGAGCCATCGGAAGCCCTCTTCGGACGGTGGGGGGCCCTGAGCGGGGCCTTCTACTGGGGAGGGTTGGCCCTCGTAATTCGTTCGGGAGAGGTGCCTCTCGTCCCGGCGGCCCTGGTCCTCGGGCTTCCACTCCTGCTCATGATCTTAGGGAGCATATGGGCCAGGAGGGATGTCGTGGAGGTCCTCATGGGGCCGGTCGAGGTGGTGATGGGGTACTTCGCCAACACCATATCCTACGTGCGAATAGCGGCCTTCGGGCTCACCCACGCCGCCCTTATGTCGTCGGTGTTTACTATAGCGGACATGCTCCCGAGGGAGGCCGAAATCTCGACCATCGTCGAGGGGAACCTGCTCGTGGTCGGGCTGGAGGGGCTCATAGTGACGATACAGTGCATGAGGCTCACGTACTACGAGTTCTTCTCGAAGTTCTTCCTTGAGCAGGGAAGACCTTTCAGACCCTTGAGGTTACGATAAAGGAGGAGAGATGAGGCTCGCAAGGATTATAGGGGCATCGAGGAAGGTCCTTATGGGATTGGGGCTTCTGGCTCTGGTGCTTTCGGCCGTGGGGGTCGTGATCCTCCTACACAGCCCCTCCCACGCACAGGAGCCCGGTGCGGTCCCGGCCAAGGCCCAAGGTTTGGGCTTTATAGCTGCTGCCTTGGCGGTCCTCGGCTCTTCCATAGGTGCCGGGATAGCGGTCTCGGCGGTGGGGGCCGCGGCCATGGGGGCGGTGGCGGAAAGACCGGAGCTTATGGGCAGGTCGCTCATATATGTGGGCCTTGCGGAGGGGATAGCCATATACGGGCTCATAGTAGCCATAATGATACTTGGAAAGCTATGAAGCTTTGGGCGGTCGGGGACGAGTTCTTCGTTGGGACCTTCAGGCTCATGGGGGCGGGCGGGACGGTGGTGGAGGACCCAGAGGAGGCCAGAAGGGAGGTAGAGAGGCTCCTCGAGGAGGGGGACGTCGGCGTCGTGTTGGTCTCCCAGACCGTAGCCGACTCGCTCGGGGACGCCTTCTCCTCCTACATAGAACGGAGGGACCTCCCACTGGTCCTGGCGATCCCGGACGGCAGGACCCCCGCCAAGGGGGTCGAGGAGGTCATGAGGGTCCTCAGGGCTTCCTTAGGGGTCACTTTCTGATGAAGGTCGTGGGGGACATAGGTAAGCTCGTGGAGGAGATAAGAAGGCGGGCGGAGGAGGACGCCCGGGCCGTCCTCGAGAGGGCGCGGAGGGCAGCGGAGCTAGAAAGGGAGAGGGCCAGGGAGGAAGCTGGGAGGCTCATCAGGGAGGCCGAGGAGAGGGCCAGGAGGGAGGCAGAGGTCCTCCTCAGGCGTTCCGTGGCCCTGAGCGCAAGGAAGGCCAGGGCGAAGGTTTCCTCGGAGAGGGAGAGGCTCTTAGAGGAGGTCTTCGACGAGGCTTTAGAACGCGCCCGCTCCATGCCGAGGGACGGAAGGTACTTCCAAGTTCTGGCTGGGCTCTTAGCGGAAGGGGTCAGGGCTTTGGGAGGCGAGGCGGAGGTGATGCTTCCCGCTCAGGACAGGTCAGAGCTTTCCGGAAGGTGGGAGGAGTTGGAGCGGAGGGTGGGGGAGCTGGCCGGGATGCAGGTGAGGCTCGAACTTTCCGACGAGACGATATCCGCATCCGGGGGGGCCGTCCTCCGTTCCCCCGACGGAAGGAAGCTCTACGACGCCACTTTCGAGGCCAGGCTGGAGGCCCTCAGGGAGTCCCTGAGATGGGAGGTCTCAAGGATGCTCTTCGGAGGCGACGATGGATAGGTGTGGGGAGGTAGTCAGAGTTTCGGGGCCCGTGGTCTTCGCAAGGGGCGTGCCGGACGTCCACATGGGGGATCAGGTCGAGGTCGGGCCGGAGGGGCTCATAGGTGAGGTGATAGGGATAAGCGGGGAAGTCGTTACCGTCCAGGTGTACGAGGAGACGACGGGGCTCAAACCCGGCATGTCGGTGGTATCGTCGGGGATGCCACTTTCGGTGGAGCTAGGGCCCGGACTTATAGGTTCTGTGTACGACGGGCTTCAGCGTCCCCTCGAGGTCATAGCGGAATCGGCGGGCGCCTTCATAGCGAGGGGCGTTAGGGCGAGACCCCTGGACCCTGAGAAGGTATGGCACTTCTCCCCCTCGGCCGAGGAGGGAAAGGAAGTATCTGGTGGGGAGGTGCTCGGGGAGGTGGAGGAGACCGAAGCGATCGTCCACAGGGTCCTGGTCCCGCCCGGGGTCTCGGGAAGGCTCGTATGGGTGGCCGAGGAGGGAGAATACAGGGTGGACGATGTGGTGGCGAGGGTGGAGGCAGGAGGAATCGTGGAACTTAAGCTCTACCACCGCTGGCCCGTCCGGAGGCCCCGTCCGGTCTTTAAGAGGCTCCCTCCCTCCCAGCCTCTCTTCACGGGACAGAGGGTCCTGGACTTCCTCTTCCCCATAGCTAAGGGGGGGACGGCTGCCGTACCCGGCGGATTCGGCTCCGGCAAGACTGTGCTCCAGCACCAACTCGCCAAGTGGTCGGATGCGGACGTGATAGTCTACATAGGTTGCGGGGAGAGGGGGAACGAGATGGCCCAGGTGCTGAAGGAGTTCCCCGAACTTAAGGACCCCCGGACCGGAAGGTCCCTCATGGAGCGAACCGTGTTCATAGCCAACACATCGAACATGCCGGTGACAGCAAGGGAGGCATCGATCTACACAGGGATAACCATAGCGGAGTATTACAGGGATATGGGGTACGACGTCGCCGTCATGGCAGATTCTACCTCGAGGTGGGCGGAGGCCCTGAGGGAGATATCCGGCAGGCTCGAGGAGGTGCCGGCGGAAGAAGGTTACCCGGCGTACCTCCCATCCCGCCTGGCCGAGTTCTACGAGAGGGCGGGGAGGGTGGAGGTGTTGTGTGGAAAGGAGGGCTCGGTTAGCGTAATAGGTGCCGTGTCCCCACCTGGCGGCGACTTCTCGGAGCCGGTGACCCAGCACACCCAGAGGTTCGTAAGGGCCTTCTGGGGGTTGGACAAGGAGCTCGCATCCGCAAGGCACTTCCCTTCTGTGAACTGGGACTTCAGCTACAGCGACTACGTTGAGGAGGTGAAGGGATGGTGGGAGGAGAGGTACGGGGCCAACTGGAAGGAGCTGAGGGAAGGTATCCTCGGGGTCCTGAAGGAGGAGGCTTCGCTCCAGCACATAGTCCAGCTCGTGGGACCAGACGCCCTCCCGGACCGCCAGAGGTGGTACCTCGAGGTCGCCGAGCTCATAAAGGAGGCCTTCCTCCAGCAGAACGCCTTCGATCCTGTGGATTCTTATTGCCTCCCGGAAAAACAACTGAAGATGGCCGAGGCCATCCTCCTCCTGTTCAGGAAGGGTCTCGAAATTCTGGAAAGGGGCGTGCCCGTCCTACAGCTGAGGGAGTCGCCCTTGATGGAGGAGGTGGCAAGGATGAAGGAACTGCCCCAGGATGAGATAGATAGGATAGATTCCCTGATGCGGAGGATGGAGGAGGAGCTGGAGGAGATGGGGAGGCGTTAACCCTTCGGTTTCCTCGGCTTCAGGTACCTCAACAGGAGCACCCCCCCGACTATCACCCCTATGTACATCGTGAAGAACCTCCAGAGAACTGTGTAGATGGGCAGGAGGTTCCTGGGCACTATGCGGGACATGAGGGCGGCCGAGACCAGCTCGGCCACCCCGCTGGCGCCAGGGCTCGGGGCGAAGTAGGTTATGAGGGTCAGGATAGCCTGGATGAGCAGCACCTGCTCGAAGAGGGCGGGGAGCCCCAGGCCCCTCACCACCACCCATGCTATAGCGAACTTGTTGAAGAACAGGATCATAGTTATCAACAGGCCGAACAGAAGTGCCAACTTACCCCTGTGCCAGTAAAGGTTGAAGCTCTCCCTGCATTCCTCCAGAACCCTTAAGAAGCGGCGCACGGCCGGCCTGAGGTGCAACTTCCTCCCGACCACGAAACCTACACCCCTTATGAAGGCCTCCATCAGGCGCACGGTGAGCTTGGGCCTGACGAGGAAGAGGACGAACAGGAGTGAGACCCACACGAAGGCCAAGGCGCCGAGCCTGAAGAAGGGCTGAAGTCGCATCCCCACCGCAGCCTCGGCCCCTGCCACCGTTATCCAAAGGGCCATGAGAAGGAGGACCGTTACGGTCATCATGAAGGTGACCACGGCGGAGGCTATGGCCTTGGGCAGGGAGAGGCCGTTTCGATGTAGCACGAAGATGTGGGCCGGACCTCCTCCAGTCTGGGACGGGGTTATGGCCCCCACGCAAAGGTTGGCGAGGCTCGCCTGCACCGAGGCCGGATAGGATATGGGGGAGAGGACGTTCGAAAGCACGTACACCCTCCCCCCTCCCAAGGTCCAGTCCAGGAGGGTGAGCATAAGTGCGAGGGTGAGGTACCCTCCCCTCAGACGGCCTAAGGCCTTGAAGGTGTCCGCAGAGGAGGTGAAGAGGAACAGAGCCATCAACCCCAAAAACGAGAAGAGGAAGAAGAGCCTGATCCTTCTACGGATGTAGGACGGGGTGATGTCCCTCTGAAGGGGAGAACTTCCTTCGGGCATCCCAGCTCCTCGGAACTTTCGAAGCCGGACCCCAAAATAATCTTCTCGGTCCGGAAAGTCAAGACCTGGGGAGTTGAAATTTAGGAGGATATTGTATATATTTTAACTTGAAGATATTGCGTTTAAGTGTAGAATTTCTCAACCAAAGGAGGAAGGAGATGACCGTCACCAAGAAGGACCTCTCATTAGCGGTCGCCGAGAGGACCGGGTGCAAGAAGAGCTTGGCCGCCCAGGCGGTGGACAACCTCTTCAAGGTGATGAGGGAACACCTTATTCAGGGTAACCGTATAGAGATCAGAGGCTTCGGTGTGTTCGAAGTGAAGAACACCAAGCCCAAGCCCGCTGCCCGCAACCCCCGCACGGGCGAGAGGATATTCGTCCCGGCCCACCGCAAGACCCACTTCAAGCCGGGAAAGATCCTCAAGCAGGCCCTCAAGGAGCCCATAGGCTGAGGTGAGGAAGGTCCTGCTTTTAGCTTATTACTTCCCCCCGATAGGGCTTTCCGGGGTTCAGCCCATCGCCAAGCTCGTGAAGTACCTTCCCGACTTCGGGTGGGAACCATGGGTGGTCACGGTCGGGGATGTAGCGTACTGGGCGTTCGACAGCTCGCTCTTAGAGGAGGTCAAGGGGAGCCACATAATCAGGACGCCCTCCCTGGACCCACCCTGGCTGCTGGGGAGGTTGAAGAAGAAAGAGGTTAAGGTAGGAAGGAGGACGCAGGACCTGTTCGTCCGACTTCATCAGGCCTTCCTCGTACCCGACAACAAGCTCGGCTGGACCCCCTTCGCCCTGGGGGAAGGGATGAAGCTTCTGAGGCAAGGGGGGTTCGGGGCGATATACGCAACCGGCCCCCCTTTCACCTCGCACCTCGTAGGTGCCCTCCTGAAGTCCAGGACCGGGGTTCCTTTAGCCTTGGACTTCAGGGACCCCTGGAGCAGGAGCCCCTTCCTCTCCGCCCCTTCGCCGCTCCATAGGGCTGCACATTCTTTCCTGGAGAGGCTTTCCCTGAGGCTTGCCGACGTCTGCACGGTCGTGCACGGGGGCCTTAGGGGGAACCTGAACCTCCCCGAGCGCGCTCCGGAGGTGGTTGTCATCCCGAACGGCTTCGATCCCGAGGACTTCCTGGACGCACCCTCCCCCGAGGGGGACAGGTTCACCGTGACCTACACCGGGGCCTTCTACGGTAACCTCACCCCCAAGTACCTCCTCGGGGCCGTGAGGGAGCTTCTCGAGGATTCGCCGGGGATGAGGAAGGAGATAAGGCTCGTGTTCGTGGGGAACTTCAGGGACGAGGAGAGGGAGCTGGTGAGGGATTGGGGACTGGAGGATGTTGTGGAGACGACGGGGTACCTCCCCCGCAGGGAGAGCGTCAGGAGGCTGTGTCGAACTCACTTGGCATGGTTCATGTTGGGGAGGGTCCCCTTCGTGGAGATATGGGTGCCCGGGAAGCTGGCGGAGTACATAGGTGCGAGGAAGCCCATATTGGCCTGCGTTCCAGAGGGGGAGGCGGCCAGGGTGGTGAGGAGGGCAGGAGGCAAGGTAGTGCCCCCGGAGGATGTGGGGGCCATAAGGGAAGCCCTCATCGAGTATTACGAGAGGTGGAAGGAAGGGAAGCTCCCTTCCGTGCCGGATGAGGTCGTAAGGGAGTACGATTGGAGGTGCATCTCTGCCAGGCTTGCGGACCTTCTGAACTCCCTGACATGAGGTGGGCCTGGGTCCTGTTGTTCCTCGGATGCGTTCCCCCCGAGGGGGTTCGGACGACCTTCCCTCCCGAACCGCTTGGCTCCTTCGAAGTACCGGGAGGTTTCTCCGGAAGGGGGGCGATAGCGGCGGGGGAGTTCGGGGAGGTATACATCGTGGATACCGACCGGAACCGCCTGGTACGGCTGGACCCGGAGGGAAGGCTCCTAAGTGAAGCGGGCGGCTTCGGTGAGGAGCCGGGGAGGTTCAGGGGACCTTCGGATGTGGAGGTGTGGGGGTTGGAGGTCCTCGTTGCGGACGAGGAGAACATGAGGATCCAGAGGTTCGATAGGTCCTTGAACTTCCTCGGAAGCTACGACACCGGAGGCAGGAGGCCGCTGGCTTTGGCGGCCTCGGACGATGGGGTCTTCTTCGTGGAGGGCGGGAAGGGGAAGGTCTGGCAGGTCACCCAGGAGCGTGCCGTCCCCTTCGGCACCGGCAGCCTCGGAGGTCCGGTAGACATCTCCGCATGGGAGGGGAGGGTGTGGATCTCGGATGCGGGGAGGGATGAGGTGGTGGTCATGGACGTCTCGGGGGTGAGGTTGGACTCGTGGAAGCTCGAAGGTCCGCTCGGGATGGGGGCTAGGGACGGTATATGCTGGGTGGCCGACGGGAGGAAGGTCTGGGCGCTGCATTACGAGACTGGCCCCTTAGGGAGCTTAGGGGGGCCCTTAGAGGACCCCATAGATGTGGCCGTCGGACGGGGCGAGGTGTACGTCTTAGAGAAGACGGGAAAGGTCTGGGTCTTCGGAGGGAGGTGAACAGGATGTGGCAGGTGACGGTGCTTTTGGCCCTGGTCCTGGGCGCTGCGGACGGCGGTCGGAGGCCGTTGGAGGGTAAGAAGGTCGTTTTCATCTTAGCCCACAGGGGTTTCAGGGACGAGGAACTGCTGGTCCCTAAGAGGGTCCTGGAGGAGAAGGGGGCGAGGGTGGTGCTTGCCTCCTCGGCCCTGGACACCGCCGAAGGGATGCTCGGGACCAAGGTTGTGCCCGACGTCCTGGTGGACAGCGTGAAGGTGGACGAGTACGACGCTTTTGTGTTCGTGGGAGGGATGGGGGCTTCGCAGTACTGGGACGATCCGAAGGCGCACGCCTTGGTTAAGGAGGCCCTTGAAAAAGGGAAGATCCTGTGCGCCATATGCATAGCTCCTGTAACCCTCGCAAACGCCGGAGCCCTGAAGGGAAGGAAGGCCACCTCCTGGCCCTCTGTGGCCGGGAGGCTTAGGGCCAAGGGGGCGATATACACGGGGGCCCACGTTCAGAGGGACGGGAAGGTCGTGACGGCCGACGGGCCTCGTTCGGCCGAGGCCTTCGCAAGGGAGATAGCAGAGGCTTTGGGAAGGAGGAGAGGTGAAGGTACCCCTCATAGACCTGGTGCGCCAGTACGAGGTCCTGCGGGACGAGATAGATGAGGCCATAAGGAGGGTGGTGGAAAGCGGAAGGTTCATAGGAGGACCTGAGGTGGAGTCGCTGGAGGAGGAGGTCGCAGAGTACTTGGGGGTGAAGTACGCCGTAGGTGTGGCCTCAGGCACGGACGCCCTTTGGCTATCGCTTATGGCCTTGGGGGTAGGACCCGGGGACGAGGTGGTTACCACCCCGTTCACGTTCGTGGCCACGGCCGAGGTCGTGGCACTCTTAGGTGCGAGGCCGGTCTTCGTGGACATAGACCCGAGGACGTACTGCATGGACCCGGGAAAGGTAGAGGAGGCGGTGACCCCCCGCACAAAGGTTATAGTCCCGGTCCACCTCTTCGGCCAGCCCGTCGACTGGGACCCGATAGAGGAGGTGGCCAAAAGACACGACCTCTTCCTCGTGGAGGACGGGGCGCAGGCCATAGGTGCGGAGTACAAAGGTAGGAGGACCTGTTCCTTGGGGCACCTTGGATGCCTCAGCTTCTTCCCGACCAAGAACTTAGGCGCTTACGGGGACGGAGGGATGGTGACCACAGACGACCCGGAGCTGGCCGAGAAGCTGAGGGTCCTCAGGACCCACGGTGCGAAGGAGAAGTACGTGCACAGGCTCGTGGGGACGAACAGCAGGCTCGACGCCCTCCAGGCGGCCGTGCTCAGGGCCAAGCTCCCCCACATAGACGGGTGGAACGAGAGGAGGAGGGAGATAGCTGCCAAATACGACGAGATCTTGAAGGACCTGGACTCCGTGACCACCCCCTACGTCATGCCTGAATGCACGCACGTGTACCACCAGTACACAGTCTTAGTGAAGGAAAGGGACGAGGTGAGGAGGAGGCTTGCCGAGGCAGGGGTGGCAACGGCCGTGCACTATCCGATCCCCCTTCACCTCCAGGAGGCCTTCCGATACTTGGGCTACAAGGAGGGGGACTTCCCCGTGGCGGAGAGGGTCTCCAGGGAGGTGCTCTCCCTTCCGATCTTCCCCGAGCTTTCTGACGATGAGGTCCGCTATGTGGCCGAAAGGCTCGTAGAAGCCGTGGGAGCTTGACATGTTGGACATCCGCTTCATAAGGGAGAACCCGGAGCTCGTCAGGAAGGCCATCAGGGACAAGGGCGAGGACGTCGACCTCGACAGGCTACTTGAACTGGACCTCAGGAGGAGGGAACTCATAAGGGAGGGCGACGAACTGAAACGTCGCAGGAACGAGGTGTCCAAGGAGATAGGAAGGCTGAAGAAGGCCGGGGGGGACCCCTCAGGCCTCATAGAGGAGATGGGGAAGGTGGCCAGGAGGGTGAAGGAGGTAGACCGATCCCTCAAGGAGGTCCAGGGCGAGCTTGCAGAACTCCTCCTCAGGGTCCCGAACGTGCCAGATCCCGACGTGCCGGTAGGCGAGGACGAGGGGGACAACGTAGAGGTGAGGAGGTGGGGGGAGATACCACAGCCGGACTTCCGGCCCCTGCCGCACTGGGAGCTCGGTGACAGGCTCGGGATACTCGACCTCGAAAGGGGGAGCAAGCTCGCAGGTTCCGGCTTCCAGCTTTTCAAGGGCGCAGGTGCCCTCCTCCAGAGGGCCCTGATATCCTTCATGCTGGACATCCATACGAAAAAGCACGGGTACCAGGAGGTCTGGCCTCCCGCCCTTGCGACGAGGCCATGTATGACCGGGACCGGCCAGCTCCCGAAGCTGGAGGAGGATATGTACATCTGCGAGAAGGACGACCTCTTCCTGATACCCACCGCCGAGGTCCCCCTCACGAACCTGCACAGGGAGGAGATACTTCCCGGCGACGTCCTACCCCTCTACTACACCGCCTACACCCCCTGCTTCAGGAGGGAGGCGGGCTCCTACGGAAGGGAGACCAGGGGGATAGTCAGGGTGCACCAGTTCGATAAGGTGGAACTCGTGAAGTTCGTCAAGCCCGAGGATTCCGAGGAGGAGCTGGAGAAGCTCGTGAGGGACGCCGAGGAGGTGCTGCAGCTCCTCGGCCTCCCCTACAGGGTGATGCTGCTCTGCACCGGGGACCTGAGCTTCGCAGCGGCCAAGTGCTACGACATAGAGGTGTGGGCCATGGGGATGGGAAGGTACTTAGAGGTCTCGTCCTGCAGCAACTTCAGGGACTTCCAGGCCAGGAGGGCCGGGATAAGGTTCAGGAGGTCGCCAGACTCCAAAGCGGAGTACGTCCACACCCTCAACGGCTCGGGGCTCGCCCTTCCGAGGACTGTCGTCGCCATAATGGAGAACTACCAGAGGCCCGACGGCTCGATAGTCGTCCCGGAGGTCCTGCGCCCCTACATGGGAGGTATGGAGGTGATATCCTGATATGTCCACGAGGTTCACCCCCTTCCTCTCGCCGGGGGGACCTTCGAGGGTCGTAAGGGAACTCCTGGACAGGCTGAAGGGGAGGAGGGCGGGAAGGAGGAAGGTGTATATATTCGGGCTGAGGAGTTACATATTCGCCCTCATGGTGGGGATGGCCTTCGTATACCTCGTATACACCCAGGGCGTCCTTAGGAGGCTGAGGGAGGAGGCCCGTTCCGTGGCCAGCATGTACGCCCACGTCGTGGCGGCCGCCGCCTCCGGAAGGGCCCAGGGCTTCGAGATGGACATAATCTTGGAGGAGGTCATAAGGAAGATAACCTTCCCCGTCGTGATAACCGACATAAGGGGGGAGCCCATGGTCTGGAGGGGGGTCGGGATATCCAGGGACGACACGTCCGAAGCCGCCTTGGAGAAGCTGAGGCAGCTCGTGCGCAGGATGGACAGGAGGAACCCCCCGGTCCCGTTCTCGATCAGCCCCGGAGGCGGGGTCTTCGGCTACGTGCACTACGGGGATTCGAGCCTCTACCAGCACCTCTCCTGGATGCCCTTCGTGGAGATAGGGGCCATACTGCTCCTCATGCTCATAGGACTTTGGGGTCTGAGGACTATAAAGGAGGGGGAGCAGAGGTACATATGGGTAGGGATGGCGAAGGAGACCGCCCACCAGCTCGGAACCCCCCTCTCCTCCCTCATGGGTTGGAGGGAGCTCTTGGAGGCCGAGGTGAAGGAAGGGGAGCCCGACAGGGAAAGGCTCCTCCAGATCTTGGAGGAGATGGAAAGGGACATAGGGAGGATGAGGAGGGTGGTCTCGAGGTTCGGGCTCATAGGCTCGAGGCCGGGGCTGAGGCCTCAGCCTTTGGTCCCGATAGTGAGGGAGACGGCGGCCTACTTCAAGAGGAGGCTTCCGCAGCTGGGGAAGTCCGTGAGGATATTGGAGGACTACGATGGCTCCCCTGAGGTCTTGGCCAACAGGGAACTTTTGGGGTGGGCGTTGGAGAACCTCGTCAAGAACGCCCTCGAGGCGATAGGGGATTCGGGAAGCGTATATCTGAGGGTGCGGACCGGGAACGGGGTCGTGAAGGTCCTCGTGGAGGACACCGGCCGAGGCATTCCCCAGAGGGATTGGAGGAAGGTCTTCCTTCCGGGGTACACCACCAAGACCAAGGGATGGGGGCTCGGCCTCACCTTCGTCAAGAGGATAGTGGAGGAGTACCACAGGGGGAAGGTGTTCATAAGGGAGAGTTCCCCCGGCATGGGCACGACGGTGGAGGTGGACCTCCCCATGTTGGAGGCGATTTCAAGAAGGGAAGGACGATGAGATCAACCTATCTATCGCTTCGGCCGTGTCCCTCAGGGTCTTCTCTGGAAAGTGCCTGTAGGGCGAGAGCTCGGCCGTGAGGTATCCGTCGTAACCTACCTCCTTCAGGGCCCTCATGACTTCAGGCCAGTTAACGTCCCCCTGGAAGAGGTACGTGAACCCTCCGCTCTGGCCGAAGTCCTTCAGGTGCACCTTAGAGATTCGTCCCCCCAATATCCTTATCCAATGCTGTGGGAAGCCGAAGAGCACCACGTTCCCCACATCGAAGTAGGCCCTCACGTAGTCCGACCCTACCTCGTCTATGAACCTCGCCATCTCGAGGGGGCTCAGGAGGAACTTGTTCCAGACGTTCTCCACGCCGATGTACACCCCCTCCCTCTCGGCCTCGGGTGCCAGCTCCCTGAGGGCGCCGAGCGCCCGCTCGTACGCAAC
>QNCW01000010.1 GCA_003645885.1 Candidatus Latescibacterota bacterium
GGCCCTCTCGGTCACCGTGCCTATGTTCGATGAGAACCTCACCTCGACCCCGGGGATCGGATGTCCGGCAGCATCTGTGACCGTGGCCGTGATGGTGGTCGTGGTTATGCCGTCTGCGGGAAGGGTGTCCCTTTCGGATTCGACCGTGACCAAAGCAGGAGGACCGAGCACGTATTCCACCTGGACGCTGTCCCTCACATCAGGAGAATCCTCCACCCAGGCTTCGACCGTGACGGTGGTCAGGCTCGTGCTGCTCGTGAGGGTGGTGCTCACCTCGCCATCTACCGTGAACGCCCTCGTGCTTCCGAGGCTCCCTTCCGAGGGATGCAGCCCGAAGCGAACGGCCGTACCATCTGAGACGGGCTTTCCGAGCTGGTCGGTGACCACCGCCCTCACCGAAGCGGTGCTCCTCCCGTCGGCCGCAAGGGATGTGGGTTCCACCGAAAGGGCCAGGTAAGTGGGAGTGGAGGGCTCGAAGATCACGTACGTCGTATCCGATATCCCCCTTCCGAAGTATGCGACCACCCTGGCGGTGTCGGGGGCAGAAGGCGCTGTGAGCGTGACCTCGGCGAGGCCCTTGGAGTCCGTGGCCGAGGAGCCCTCTATCGCTCCGACGTCGGTGGCGAAGCGGACTGAGGCCCCGGATATGGGCTCGAGGGTGGAGGTCATCTTCAGCTCGGCCGTCACCCTGGCCTGACTTACACCGTCGGCGGTCAGGACAGAGGGCTCCGCCCGCACCTTCAGGGAGATGCCCTGGAACAGGGCCTCAGCAGTATCCGCCGGGCCCTGGGCCCGAGCTATCACCTGCGCCCTTACATCCTTCGACGATGCCGGGGCGATCCACCGAACCTTCGCCCTCCCGTCGGGTCCGGTGGTAACTTCCCCCGGCACCTCCCCAGCAGAGGCGTAAAGCTCTACCCTCGCACCGGGGACGCCGAGGCCGGCCTCGTCCCGGACCGAGACCAAGACCTCGAGCTCGGATTCCCCGTCGGCCAGGACGGAGCTCGGCGATACCTCCACATCTACCCTCGCCGGAGCGGATGGCACGAAGGCGACCCCAACCCTGTCGGAGAGAGGTCCGTAGGAGGCCGTCACCCAGGCGGTGCCCTCCTGAGTCCCGGATGTGAGGTATATCCGAGCCACGCCCTCGGCATCCGTGAAGGCGGAAGAAGAAGAAAGGACCCCCATGGTGGAGGAGAACCTCACCTCCCTGGCTGGGAGGGGGGCTCCGGATGTGACCTCCCTGAGCACTGCCCTTACCTCGGTGCTCCCCCCGAGGACCAAAGTGTCATCGGAAGCCTCCACATCCAAGGAAATTCCGAGCACCCTCACCACCGCCGTGTCTGACAGGGCCCCGACCTCGGCCCTGAGGGTGACGGACAGGTCCCTGCCGAGCACGCCAGGGTTGAAGGGGCCCTCAACCTTTCCGGCATCGTTCGTGACGGCGGAGGGGGGTAGGTCCCCCACGTCCTGCTCGCCCGCATCCCTCATGCCGTCCCCGTCAATGTCCTCGAATGCGGAGAGGCGCACCTCCCTCCCCACGACGGGAGCTCCCGTGGTGGTCTCCTCGAATAGGGCCTTGAATTCGACCTTTGAGGTCCCGTCCGCAAGGACGTAGCCTGCCTCCACCTCGAGGTTCAACCTCACACCTGCGAGCCTCACCCGGACGGTGTCGGAGAGATCCCCGACCGAGGCCACGATCGTGGCGGTTGTGTCCTCCTCGAACGCCGCACCCCGATATGTGACCGACGCCCTCCCCTGGGAGTCCGTGATGGCCGCAGGCTCCACATCTCCGACGTCCGCCGAGAAGTGGACCGGGATGCCGGTTATCATGTTCCCTCCGGCGTCCAGGACCACGGCCGTCAGCTCGACCGCATCCTCCCCGTCGGCCAGGATACGGTCCGCCTCGGAGGTCAAGATCACAGCCGTCGGGACGGGCGGTGCGGTGGTTATGGTGCGCTTCCTGTCGCCGTTGGGGGATGTGACCTCTATGGTTATCTGGGGTGGGGTCTCGTCCTCCGCCTCGTCCTGGAAGATGAACGAGAACCTGGTCCAGGAGGGGTCCTGGGTGTCGGGCAGGGTCACGTCCACGTCCCCCGTGACCTTCCCGCCCTGCGAGGTGACCTTTATCCTCGTCCCCTCGACGAGGGGGTTCCCGTCCTCGTCGCTCACGATATATGTGAAGGCCTGTCTCCCTCCCTCGGGGACGGTTATGTAGGAGGGTTCAACATATATGGGAGCCGTATGACCGCTGAAGAGGACCTTTATGGTGGCGGTTATGGGGTTCCCGTCCTTGTCCACGGTCTGCGCCGTTACAGTGACGAGGCCCCCCTCTGGGTACGGTTCGGCGGATATCAGATCCACCGAGGCCTGGCCCCGGGCGTCGGTCCTGGCTGAGCCCTCTATCCCACCTCCCGTGGTGCTGAAGTAGACCGAGGTCCCCTCCGGGACGGGATTCGAATATCGGTCGAAGACGTAAGCCGTTATCCTGTCCGTAAGGCCGGAGTACACCCTTCCGGCGATGTTGAGCTTTTCCACCGCCAAGCTGAAGTGGTCTTTGTCCGGAGGGCCGCCGTGGACCGAAACGGGGATGGCCCCCGAGGAGACCTCCGGCCTTTCGGCGACCCTCGCTATGACCCTCACCGTCCCGGCCCTAGTCCCGCTCCTGAGGACCGCCCTAACTCTTCCGTCCAGGGTCCTTGCGCTGTCGGTTACGGTGGCGTCGAGCCCACCTTCCAAGGAGAAGAGCACCAGCGTGCCGTCCGCTACGGGGTTGCCCTCCTCGTCCC
The DNA here is from genome assembly GCA_003645885.1 of Candidatus Latescibacterota bacterium. Classification (GTDB taxonomy): domain Bacteria; phylum Latescibacterota; class 4484-107; order B68-G9; family B68-G9; genus B68-G9. The sequence goes on from QNCW01000010.1 coordinate 2,790, forward strand.
TCACCTCGAAGGTGAGCACTGAAAACTCGTTGTCCCCCGAACCCCTCACCCCCACCTCTGGAGGGTCGGCCGAGATGAAGGAGATGCTCGCAGGTGCGAGGCCCTTGGCCGGTATGACGTCCACGTACGTCGTCTCGGCCAAAGCTCCGTACCACACCATGACCTCCGCCCTTCCGGTCTCTTCCCCAGTCTTCAGCACGTTGACGGCCACCCCGCTTGCGTCGGTGGTGGCGGTGCCGGGAAGGGTCCCAAGGCTCGTCCCGAACCTGAGGAGGGCGCCGGATATGGGAGTATGGGTGGCCGACTCCTTGAGGGTGGTCCTCAGGACGACCTCCTCCCCGGCCCTCACTATGGACCTGTCAGGGCGGACCGAAAGTTCTATCCCCTTGAAGGTCACGACGACCGGAGCGCTCTCCTTCCCTCCCGCCCTCGCCACCACCCTGATCCTGCGGTCCTCCCTAACCGGCTCCGAGACCAGGGTCACCCTCGCTACACCCCAGTCCGGGTTGGGGGTGCCGTAGTACTTGTTCAGGAACTGTGGGCCCGTGACGGCCGAGGGAGCTATCCTCCCGCCCTCCGCCTCGAACGTGACCAACACGTCCCCTACGGGGTTTCCGTCGGTGTCGGTGACCAAAGCTTCTACCTCTGCGCTCTCCTCACCGTTCCCCAGGAGGACGTCGGGCTTTACGGTGAGGGTTACATTTGCCACCGTCCCGCTGAACCCGGGGATCGTTATCTCTATGCTTTCGGATATCCCCCCGCTCTGGGCCCTTATCTCCACCCTCTTTCCCGCCTCGCTCACGGGGTACGTGAAGAGGGTCGTGGCCTTTCCCTCCGAGGTCGCTACGGGGCTTTCTATAACCCCCACCGCACCGTCCGCCCCGAAGTAGACCAAGGTTCCGTCCGGTGCAGGATTTCCGTTGACGTCGGAGACCAGGGCCGCCACTTTCAGGCTGAAGGTCCCGTCCCCGTTGGAGACGGGCGGAGGGGTGTATCCGAGCGTAAGCTCGGCAGGTGCTCCCGCCACGGTGAGGAAGAGAGGCTCGGAGACTATCTCCGTCCCCTGCACGAACGCCACCACCTCCACGTCCTCCGGCCTTTGGCTCGGGACAGCACCTGCGATGAACGAGGCTGTGGCGACCCCGTTCTCGTCGGTGACAGCTGTGGCCGGCTCTATCCTCGCCCCTCCCCTGGCCCCCGATAGCGTAAATCCAACAAAGGCCCCCCGGACCGGGTTGCCCCGAGAGTCGGTCACGACGGCCCTGAGGGAGGACTGCCCCCCGTTCACCCGCACCACTATCGGCTCCCCCCTGAGTATCACCGAAGCTGGCTCGGCAGAAGTCAGCACCACCTCCACGGAGGCCGAGACCCTCCCCCCGTCCACCTCGGCGGTGGCGGTCACGGTCGCAGGTCCCGCCGTGGTCCCGGTGAGGTTCGCCCGGGCACTCCCGTCCGGCCCCGTTACGGTCACCGCAGGGAATATCCGACCCGATGTAGTGGCGAAGGATATCCTCGCCCCCTCGACAGGGTTCCCCTGCCCGTCGGTAAGCTCCGCCGTGACCGTAGAAGAACCCACGAATACGGCGAACGTCGAAGGCTCGGCCCTGAGCCTAAGCCTGTAATCCGTGAAGTAGACCCTGGCCTCCCCCGAGGCTCCCGCCCCTTCTGCCCGGACTATGGACTCCCCGGGAGAATCGCTCCAAAGGGAGTCAACAAATGCTCCCCTCGTGTCGGTCTCCCCGACCCCGAAGAGCAACCGGCCGAGCGTCGCCTCCAGCCGGACCTCCTGGCCCGAAAGGGGCCTTCCTGCTGCGTCCCTGAGCACCACCCTCACCGCTGCCTTCGTCCTCCCGTCCGCCAGAAGGTCGGAGGGCGAGGCAGAGACTTCGATGGAGACCCCGGAGAACGTCACATAAGTGGTCTCGGAGGCCGCACCGTAGGTGGCCACCACCTGGGCCGTCCCGTTCGTCCTTGCGCTGTGGAGCTCAACTTTGGCCCTTCCGTCCGCCCCAGTTGTCGCAGAGGCACCGATCACACCCAAAGTGGTCGAAAAGTGCACCTCACGGTCTGGGAGAGGGTTATGGCGCTCGTCCTGGAGGAGGGCCACAACGGCCGTAGAGCTGACCCCGTCGGCCGGAAGTTCCGTCCTGTCCACGAATAGCGATATTGAGAAGGGAGCGCATATGATCTCCACGGTGTCCCTGGCAGCCCCGGAGCTGGCTTCGATCCTGACTGTCTCGGGCACGGTCGAGGCGGTGTACTCCACCGAGGCAACCCCGTTCGAGGTCCGGGCGGAGCGGGTTATCGAACCTCCGCCCGCTATTATCCTGAACCCGACCTCGGTCCCGTCCGGGACCGGGTTGAGGTCCGCGCTGAGCACCGAGGCCCTGAGGGAGGCCTTGCTCTGCCCGTCGGCCAGAAGGACCTTCGGCTCCGCCGAGAGCTTGAGGATGTGGGGATATGCCGCTGAGAACTCCACGTATACGCTCCTTGAGAACCCACCGTACCTCGCCCTGACGGTTGCTGTTCCTGGGGTCCTGGAGCTTACGAGCACGACGGAGGCCCTCCCCCGGGCGTCCGTGAAGGTCTCATCCTGAAGGAGGCTTCCCAAGTTCGTCTCGAACTCGACCTTCCTGCTCGGCAGCCCCCTCCCGGAGGTCGTCTCCCTGAGCCGGGCTGTGATGCGGGACGTGCTCGCTCCGTCGGCGGCCACCTCGGGAGGCTCGGCTTCGATCTCCAATGTGACGCCCACAAGGTGGAGAGCGAGGGTGTCGGAGACGTCGCCCGCCACGACCCACACGTGGGCCAGACCGTCCGTGCTGTCTGCCGGGGGTACGAAGGAGGCGCTCGCCTCTCCCCTGGCGTCGGTGGCCACGGAGGAAGGCTCCACCCTCCCAGCGTCCGAGAAGAACCTTAGGGTCCTTCCCTGGACCGGCCTTCCGTCCTCGTCCGTCCACCTCACCCTCAGGGTTGCAGGGGTGACCCCGTCGGCCAGGACGCTCTCCTCTTCGGAATATATCGCAACCCCGAGCCTCGTGAACCTTACCCTCGCCTCAGCCCTGAGGGCCGGTCCGAACCTGACCGTGACCGAAGCCTCCCCGGGCGTGGTCGGGCTTCTGAGCGTCACCTCGGCAAGCCCCCCGTCGTCCGTGGTAGCCTCGGAGGGTATCGAGCCCCTGGTGGTCTCGAACCTCAGGACAGCGCCCCTTATAGGGTTGTTGGTGAGGCTGTCGGAGAGCAGGGCCGAGACCCTGACGGTGCTCTCCCCGTCGGCGAAAGCGACCGAAGGAACAGCCTTCACCTCCAGGAGCAACGGCGTGAACCTTACACTGACGGTATCGGCGAGCTCTCCCACCTGGGCCCTCACAATGGAGGTCCCAGGCACCTTTCCGGCCTTGAGCTGCGCCCTTGCGGTCCCGTCCTCCCCGGTGACCACCTCCCCGGGCAAGTCCCCCAGGTCGCTTCCCAAGCTCACGGGAAGGCCGACCACCGGCACCCCGGAAGTCGTACGTTTTACCGAGACCACGATGGGAACCCTGCTCATCCCGTCGGCCGGGACCGCTTCCCTTTCGGCCTCGAGGTTCAAGGTCACGCCTAAGAAGCGCACCGTCTCGGGTGGAGCCACGGGCTCTGGGACCGTCACACCTGCCTTGGAAGTATCTACGGCCACTGTCACCTGGCCCACCAAGTCCTCCTCGCTCGAAGGAGCGATTAGCCTACAGCTCGCCTTGCCCTCAGAGTCCGTGGAAGCCATGGATTCGGAGAGCCTCCCGACGGTAGCGCCGAAGAAGACCCTCACCCCCGGGGCCGGGCTTCCCTCGGGACCTATGACGGTCACCGTTACTAAGGCCGTGTCCATCCCCGTGGCGAGAAGCTCCTTCGGGGATACCGAGAACGTGTAGGTATATCCTCCGAGCTGGCCCTGCGCCCTGGAGGGGACCACCTTGAGCCTCAAGGTCGTCACCTGTTCTCCGAGCTTGACCCTTATCTTCGCCTCCCCGGTCCTCTCCCCGGCGCGGAACACGGCCGCGGCCACGCCCTCGGAGTCGGTCTCCACCACGGGGGATATAGTGCCGAGGTCGGTGGAGAAAAGGACTTCCTTGCCCTCCAAAGGATTGCCCTGAAGGTCGGTGACCTTGACCCTGACCTCTATGCTATCTCCCACGGCCACAGATGTGGATGTGGCCGATACCTCGTATATCTTTGCGAACCCCGCCTCGGGCTTCAGGGTATCCTCGAACACCCCCTTCTTCTGGCAGTACACGCCGGCCACGGTGAGCAACGCTAAGGCCAACCATCCGAGCCTTCTCGCCATATCTCGACCTCCTTACGGTCCTGGGACCTGCTCCTTGAACTTTTTGAACTCCTCCCTCTTCTTCTCTATCTGTTCTCCTGGCTTCCTCAAGGCCTGTTTCAGGCGTTCCCTTATGCTTGGAATTATCCTGGCCTTAAGGAATATTACAAGTTCCTTCTTAGTTATCGTCCTCTGGTTGTATCCCGTGAGGAACCTCAGGCCGAAGACCCACCAGGGAAGGTCCTTGAGGATCGGTATTCCTCTCCTTACGATGCTCTCGTCGTTCGTGTAGAGGCCACCTATGACGGTCTGCTCCCCGTCCCTTAATATCGTATATGTCGTGGCCTGGGTGCGGTTTATGGTGGTGCCAACCGCGGATATCCCGGCTGAGCTCCTCTCTGCCTTTATGTCCAGGTATACGAAGTCCACCCCCTCCTGCGAGATGATCTTGGGCCTTACGGTCAGTATTATCCCCGTCGGAAAGGTCTGTTGTATCACGTTCCCTGCGAAGTCCCTCGTGGTCACGAATATATCCTGTCCGACCTGTATCTTGGCCTCCTGTCCCGAGACCACCGTTATCTGGGGGCTGGCTATGATCCTGCCCCAGTTGCGGGCCTCGAAGGTCTTGAGGAGGCCTATAACGTTCAGGGTCGCCGAGAGTGGGTGGGAGGCCACTATGGAGAGCTGTTGGCCGTCCCCTGGGGAGATGACAGAAAGGGAAGCATCTATCTTGGTCTTCCCCGTGCTTATCGCCTGCCAGTTCACCCCCAACTCCCTCAACATCCTCCTTTCTCCCTCGAAGAACACAGCTGATATGTTAACCTCCTTGGTGTCCAAAGTGGCCTCCAAGGGGGGAGGAGGCTTCTCCTTCTTTGGGGTGACTATCTCTATGTAGTTAGGGTATTCCCTGTATTCCAACCCGTTGGCACGTACTATCTGCTCCAAAGCTCGCTTCCAGTAGAGGCTTTCCACTTCTACCCCTATGGGCTCGGTGTGGTGGGCGGGGTCTACGATCACCTTCCCCTCGAACCTCCTGGCCACGTCGCTCAGTATCCGGACCGCCTGGTCGAAGGGAAGTTCGGGGCTCAAGGAGACCAGCTCCTCAGGCCTGATGTACTCCCTGGGAGATCTCTGGGAGAAACCTAAACCCCCGAACAGCAGGAGCAAGAACAAGGTCTGCATCTACGGCCCCCTTCCGTTCACTCCTCCCTGAAGCGGAGGAGTATAAGGTTTCCCTCGTGGCTAACTTTATAAGGTGCAAGATCTTCCAAATCCACCACTACACGTGCGGTCGGCGGTGAAAAACGATATTGGGAATACCTGAGCCTCCGGACGGGCCCCCATTCCCCCTCAACTTTTCCCAACTTTCTTCCGAACGCTACCGGCCAGAGGTCCACCACGACCCGGTCCGGAGAGTTCAAGGTGAAATGTCGGTACCTCACGGGACGGTCGGTGCGTATCTCCACGACAGTACCTTCCTCGGTGACCTCGGCCCTGACCTTCAACAGCTTAGCGACCGTATACCCACCTTCGGATACGGGCATCCGAAGCTCTACCCTACGAAATATCCCTCCCTCGTTCAACAGGAAGATAGCCCTGCCCTCGTTCCTGTCTATCTTGGCCAGCTTTCCCAGGTACACCCTGTCCCCCTCCCTCAGGGAGGCCAACCTTCCCTTCCCGTCCTTTATGTAGACCCGATCGCCGGTTATGGCCAGGAGCTTCGCTCCCTCGACCTCGGGAAGGTTCTCATCGTTGGGAGGGAGTTCAGGTAGGATCAACGGATAGAAAAAGTTATAGGTGACCGGTGCCTCGACCCCGACCTGCACCGGCCAGGGCTCCTTTAAGATAGCGTACTTAGGGCTGTAGTACGCCTCAAGGATCATGTCGAAGGAGACCCATCCGTAGGCCTTCCTGTCCTCGATCACCTTCTCCCTACGCTGCAGATGCAGCGACGTGAGCTTGACCAGGGGCTGTCCGTGTTCTATCCTCCAGAGGAACTTGTACAGGTCCTGAAAGGGTCCTTCGCCCAAGATCCTACATATTGTATACCCGTAATCTTTACGGTCCACCGAGGTCTGGAAGTCGAAGGTGAAAGTTAAGCCGGACCTATCCGTGCGGAGCAGACGGTCTATGTAAGCTAAGACGACGGAAGGAGGAGCGGACGGAGGGAGGGCCTTCTTCCTCCTGGCGTGGACCTGCCGGAGCGAGTCCAACTGTGACTCGAGCGAGGAATATATCTCGTATATCTGGGAAAGCTGATCTAGATACTCCCCTCGCTCCTTTATCCTGCCTTCCAGGGCTTTTATGCGCTTCGGGAGGTGGCCGCGCACCCAGTACAGACCTCCTGAGAGGAGGAGTGCTAAGAATGCCCCGATTATCAGGGTGTTGCGCAGTGCATATGACATACACGTCCCTTGAGGATCGAATGTCTGTGTCGCCCTCAGGAGCCTTGCCTCCCCTGAGGCTCCGAGATGGGCAGGAGCATCCTGAAACGATATACCGGATGGCCCCTCACTTCCTCGGTCGTCACTTGAAGTACGGTTGCTCCATCTAAACGCTTGGCTAACTTTGGAATACGATCACGATCGGAGGCCACGCCCGAGAGGGCTATCTTACCCCCGGAGGGGGAGAGTTCGTCGAACCAGATCCCTCCGGTCTCATGGGTGGCCCGGGCCAACCTTTCCAAGATGGAGCTCCACTGGCTGGTCCCCAGGCCCAGCGTGTCCATAAAGGTCTCCTCATCCTTATACCGCTGTATCATCTTCTTGAGGCTATCTATACGTCCTATGGCATCTAAGCCCTTCTCCGCCTCAAATATGGCGGCCTCTATCCTGTCGAGCTTCTTCTGTGCCTCACGGATGCGCTCGTTCTGAAGTTTGGCCTGCCAGAGCAGGAGCAGGACGCTCGCGCAGACGAAGCTCAAGAGCAACAGCCCGTGCCAGGCAACCTTGTAGACCTTCTGGCGCTCTCGGACGTGCTCGGGAAGGAGGTTGGTCGGGAAGAACATGGGGTTCTTGAGGTCGAGCGCCTTCCAGGCCAACGCTATGGGCACGGCAAAGGCGGCCAGCTTGGCCTTCTCCTCCTCTTCCTCGGTCCTCAGTATGGCGGGGACCAGGTAGTCCACCTCGGCTTCCGGGAACTGGGAGCGGAAGAAGGGCAGGGCCCCCATGCGGACGCACTCCCCCGAGATCAGAAGTCGGGACAGCTCGGGAACTCCCGAGACGTCCTGCTCCAGAAGTATCCGGCTGAGGAGCATCTGGAGGGCCTGGGAGGGCTCCAGTCCACCTAAAGCGATCGGCGGGCTGAAGCGCAGGTAATCTCCTCCTCTAAGGAAGATCGCCCGGCCGTAGTTGTCCCCTACGTGCAGGATGGCGGTAACCTCCTCAGGAAGGAACTCATAGCTCGCCCGCACCATGCCCATGAGGGCCACCTCCCAGGCGTCTATCAGGCCGATGAACGGTGGTTTGCCCAATAGGGGACGGATCCTGTCAAGAAGGCCCAAAAGGGGAAGGGGGTCCTCGTGGGCCAACACGAGGGCCCTTCCATCTTCCCTGAATATGGGACAGACCTGTTCGGAGGATACCTCAAGCTGGAGCTTCTCCGATATGTAGTCCCTTAAGGTCCTCCTTAGCTTCTTCCCCTTCAACTTGGGGGATATGCCTTCCACCTCGCAGTAGTAGACCCTGGCCTCGGAGAGGGAGAAGGCCAGAACGCTGCGGGCCAGGGAGACCGGACTTAAGAGCCCCAGGAGGACGCTCTCGGTGGTCTCCTCCTCCCCTTCGGTAGGGATCTCCTCGAAGATTCCCTCCGCCGGGCCTTCCTCAAGGCCGAAGACGTTCTCGTCCTTTTCGGGTGAGGCCTTCTCCTCTTCCTCCGCACCCTCCAAGGGCTTCACCAGCCTGGCCTCCTCCAGCTTCTCCAGGACGAACCCCCTCCCCTCCCTCCTCAGGTACGCCAGCTTGAGGTTCCTCCCCTCCACACAGATACCTACGGCTCCCTTCCGTCTCGGCATATCCTCCTCATACGGTGGAAAGAAGCTCCGCCATGCGGCGCTTGTTGTTAGCGTAGTTCATAGCTGTCTCACGTGATATCTTCCCCTCTATGTAGAGCCTCCTGAGGTCCTGCTCCATCGTTATCATGCCCAGCTCGTTGGACTCGGCTATCATCTGATATATCTCCGAGGTGTTGTTGTTCTTGATGGCGGCCTTTATGGACGGGGTGGAGAGCATAACTTCCTTCGCCAGCACCCTCTTTCCGTCCAAGGACGGGACCAACTTCTGGGAGATCACGCAAAGGAGCACATCCGCCAGCCGGTTGCGCACCCTTTCCTGTTCTATGGGAGGAACTTCGGCTATTATCCTGTCTATGCTCTCGACCGCAGATGCGGTGTGGAGGGTCGAGAAGACCTTGTGACCGCTGTCGGTGACCTCAAGGGCCGTCATTATGGTCTCAGGGTCCCTCATCTCCCCTATCACTATTATGTCCGGGTCCTGGCGGAGCGCCTCTATCGTCCCATCCTTGAAGGACTTAACGTCCCTCCCCACCTCCCTATGCCTGATTATACACCTTATGGGCTTATGCACGGTCTCTATCGGGGCTCCTATTATAACTATGTGTGCGTCCACGCTCCTGTTGGTAGCGTCTATTATGCTGTCCAATGTCGAACTCTTCCCCGAGCCCGTTATTCCTGTAACTAAGGTCAGCCCTTGCTTCACATGTATGAGGCTTAAGGCCCTCGCCACGTTCGGATGAAATCCTAAGCTCTTAAACGGCCTTATCTCTTCATTTATGAAGCGCATGTTCAGGGCAAGGTGGTCCAGATCGAAGTACATGTCCGCCCTGAACCTATATGATTTCCCGTCAGCTTGGAACGTATAGGAGAAGTCAAGGTTCTTGTGTTCGAAGAGATACTTCTTCTGGCTGTCGGTAAGAAGGTTCAGGAGCAACAGGTCGGTCTCCTCCAAGGAGAGGTCTTTAACGTTCGGCTCCGGACGTTTTACCCCATGTATCCTGTACCAGACCTTCCCACCGCAGCCCCATCCACCGACATCTATATCGGAGGCCTCGTTTTGGATCATGCGCATGAGCCATCCATGTACTATCTCCTGCATATCCGCGCGCAGGTCGTTGGGAGCCCTGTGGACGATGGCGCCGAGGAAGTATACCTTCGCAGGCCCCGTCACATGGGAAGGGACCTGGCCGATCAACTTGGCTATTTCGTCCCATACCGACATCTTTAACTCCTAAGGCAGTTCCTTTTCCAAATCTTTCCTTATCTTGTTGAACACGGCCCTCACCATACCTAAGGGGGTCTTCGAGGAGACGCAGATGTTCTGGTAGTACGCCCCGTCCTTAAGGGAGAACATGACGACCGTGTTGGGGTCGCCCGGTATGAGCACTTCTCGGAGCACCCCCCAGTCCGTCATCTCGAACGCCCTAACGGCCGCAAGGAACGCTTCGGTGAAAAAACCTGAAGGGACCGAGAGGTCGAGGTTAGGGTCGATCGAGGTAGCTACAAGTGGCATCCCATGTTCCGTATCGACCACAGCACATGCGATGAATCCGCTCAGGTTGTTCTTCAAATACTCTTGAGTTTCCTGTAGCTCCATCTTTATCCCTCCCTTTGTAACCCCTTGGATATTTGAAGCTTTCCGAGGGAGACGCCAGATGTTCATCTATTTTTCGTCGAATATCTTATCTATCTTAGCCCTTAAGGACTCCGAGAGGTTCTCCAGCTGGGGTTCCCCGAGGGCCTCCTCGCTCGGACCGGGGGTCTTCTCCAAAACTTCCTCAAGCTGGCTCGCCGTCCTCAGGGTGAACATCCTAACCATCCCGATAGTTGTACGGTTGTCGAAGACGACCACGAGGATGGCCTTATCTCCGACCGAGGACATGTATAGATGATGTTTATCTCCCTGATGGAACTGCGAACAGAAGCCTTGTTCTCCTGCCAACTTCGCCAACTCCTTCGTAGAAGAGAAGGCCCCTGCGGCTAAGGCGGAGAACGATCGGATGTCCATGTTACAGGTAAGACCTTGAACCGCTATAGGATATCCGTCTGCTCCGGCCAAGAGTACACATCTGGCATCCGTCTTCTCCAAGAGGGTAAGGAGGGTCCTATTTATAGCCTCCACCAGTTCGTCGTTGAGGACGAACTTACCTGGGTAAGCCCTCGTCTCCACGGTGGACCTCCTAAGTTTGCCATTTCAACCGTTGTAACACCTCTTCTAATACCTTCTTAAAGGTGGGCAGTACTCCGACCCCGGCCACGGCGACCGATTCGAAGGAGCACCAGTTACGGGTAACGTTGAGCAACCTATCCATGTACTCCACCGGGGCTGCTGAGGGGAGGTCCCTTTTGTTGTACTGAAGCACTATGGCGGTCGTGTCCAGGGATTTGCCGTACGAAGCCAAGTTCTCCTGGAGGTCCCTTAAGCTTTCCAAATTGTCCTTCATCCGGCGCATGTCGGAGTCCGCTACGAAGACCACTCCGTCCACCCCGTTTAATACCAGCCGCCTTGTTGCGACGTAGAAGGGCTGTCCGGGCACCGTATAGAGCTGTAACTTTATCCTTAAACCATTTACGACTCCTACATCCATCGGAAAGAAGTCGAAGAACAAGGTCCTATCGCCGTAGGTCGCCAGGGAGGTCATCCTTCCCACGGTCTCCTTAGGGGCCTTCCTGTGTAGGACCGTAAGGTTCGTAGTCTTTCCGCTCATGGTAGGTCCGTAATACACTATCTTGCACACGAGCTCCCTTCGGGCAAAATCTATGACCATCTTAAAGTCCATGGTCTTCCACTTCCTCTGCTATCTCCAAGGTCGTCTTCCGCAGCATTCCTATGGGCATGGTCCTATCTGACCAACACATAACGATCGCATAACCAGCGTCCGCCAGGTAGACTTTACCTGAAGGGGAAACTATAAGCCCTCCGTGGACCTTTCCCATGTTCATCGACCTCGAGCCCTCCTCCATGCTCTCGAACAGGAAGGCTGCGAACGCCCCCGACTTGCCGGTGCCGTCCGTGCTGAAGATCTCTAGTCCCTCCCTTCCGACGATCCATATTCCCTTCATGCCGGAGTTCTTCCTGAACTTCCCCTTGGTATAGGGCCGAAGGATACGTCGTGTGCTCACCTTCTTCTCCGGCAAGATTTCGGCAAGTTTGCTTCTCCGTTTCTCACCCTCCTTCCTTTCCGTCGAGGAGAGCATCGGCTTGCAGTGCCTGCACGCATATATCTTGCTTATCCCTCGTCTGCAGAGGTCTGAAAGGGCATCTGCGTCACCTTCGGCCCGCTCCACCTTCTTCATCAGACACCAGCTGAAGGAATGTTCTACAAATCTCTTCCTGGTCACTTGAGGACCTCCTCGATCTTGCGCCGAGCTTCCTCGATCTTAAGGCGGGCGAAGCCGATGTTGATCCCTCGCTCGGTCAGCACTATGAGGACGTTAGGACCCGCCTGAGAAAACAGGAGGTTCCCACCGCTTGCCTCTATAAAACCTTCGATGAAGGGGTCGCCGCCTATCCGGCTCAGGGCCTCCCGAAATCGCCTCACTATGGTCGCCCCTAAAGCGGCTACGACCTCCTCGTCCATATCTACTTTGAGATCCGAGGCGATGAGCATCCCGTCCTCGCTCACCACCAGACTCCCCAATACGCCCTTGCTGCGGTCAAGCTCGTACAGTATCTCGTGCACTTCGTCGTACATCTTCCCCTACCCACATGTCCTCTGAAGCATCATAGCTATCGTAGCGACGGCCTCGGATATCGTGACTATGTTGGCCATGTATCCGGAAAGCCCGCTTCCCTTAAGGAAGACCACGAGGTACAAGCATCCCACCTTCCTTATCGCCATGGAAGAGCTGTCGGTCGAAAGCACACATTGATCGAAGGGCGAGCCGTCCATCTCTCCGAACCAGTGCTCCAGGAAGTTGGTCAACATCCCAGCAAGCGCCGCCACCTCTTCAGGGTCTTTCCTTCCGCTGCCGAGAGATTCGGATACCACAAGCCCTTCACAATCTACAAGAAGGCATCCTAATATCCCCTTTTCCTCCGTAAGCTTGTCCAGGGTCCTTTTGAAGACCATCTGCACGTCCCCGGTGAAGTCTCGATCTAATGGAGCGTATACATCCTGTTTCATCTTCTCCCCTTTTCAGCTTGCCGCTTCCTTTGCCCATAAGAACAGGAGCCCTTCCCTCACGAAGGGTGCGGCTAAAACTCCGAGCAGAAACTTACCCTTACAGATGATGTATGTCCCGACCGAGAGGTGAAGGAGGGCCGCCCTGAATTCCCCTATGCCCACGTTCTTTAAATGCTCATCTAAAAGGGCCGTAAGCTCGCTGCTTACGGTGGACAACTTCACCTTCCCCATATCCCTCCAGCCATCAGGGTATTTTACCGTTAGGGCTATCACCCCTTCCTTCCTCACGAGGTCTTCCAACTCCAACTTTTTGATCTTCCTTTGGGGGTGAGGAGGTCCCTCCGGTGCGGATGTAACTTTCTGGAAGATGCGTCTGCGATAATCGGAGATGATCTGTCTTAGGATCTCTATCTCCGAAAGCATCTTAATTCTAACACATTCCTCTATAGGACAGTTTGCGGAGCAGAAGGTAGGAGGCAGTTTGCAGAATTTGGGGTTCGGATAGTACTCCCGGGAGTTGTCCACCTGGGCCTCGAACTTGCCGACGTCGAAGTCCTCTCCTTCCAGTTCCCTCGCAAGGCGGACGGCCTCCCGGAGGAGTATGTCGTGAACTTCGTGGACTTCCCTCTCCTCCAAGAGGAGGTCGACGTCCAGCACCCGGCCTCCCAGCATCTACGCCTCCTCCGAACAGGAAACCCTTCGGAACTTCTTCAGGAAGATCATGAAGAGGACCGCCAGTACGGACACTGCTATATACACCCAGGCCCTCATCGTCCGGACCAACCACGATGCGAGCTCCCACGGCGGCTGGGCAGGCAGATCCTTCAATATGACCTCCACCGAGCACAACGAGGAAGAGATTATCAAAGCTACAACCATCCAGGCCAATACCTTCCAGACCCCGATGCACTTGAACCCCATACATCCCCTGTATAGCTTTATAGTAGGGCCTATACACGACAGGGCGATGAGGGTTACGGCGACGTAGGAGATCACTTCCCAAATTTGGATGAGCCTGGACATATTAGGAGTTTGAAAAGAACTTCATCCCCTTAAGCATGAACGTAACGCCACATATCGCCACGACCGGATGAAGGAACTTCAGCCCGAGGAAGACGGTCCTCGAGATCTCTATCCAGTTTATCGCCAAGGGCGTTGCATGCCAGAGGGCGAAGAGGACGAAGGAGACGTAAAGGTGGCGCCATCCCGGTATGTCCACCCCGACCAGATACCTGATCCACATCGCCGCTGCGACCATCGTCGTTGTAAACAATACATATCCTGAAACGAGGATGCGGATATCCGAGAACACCTCACAGCCTCCTAAGGTAAGGCAGCCTCTATCTCAGGTTTGAACTTGGCCAACATCGCCCTGACCATACCGATCGTGGTCCCTGCGCGTACGGAAATTCCCTGATAATACGAACCATCCTTAAGCATTGCCATGACGGCCGTATGGCGGTCTCCGGATATGAGAACTTCCTGGGGTATCCCCCATTCAGCGATCTCGAAGGCTTTGACGATGGACCTATATGCCTCAGCTAACAGGGCGGTCGGAGCGGTCGTGTCCGTAGGATACCCTGCCAGGATGAGACCTTCCTCCACGGAGATGACGGCACAGATCACGACCCCTGGCAACTGGCTGGCCAACTTTTCCTGTAAAGTTTGGAGCTTATGATCGCCCTCGGTCTTTCGGGGCGCCCTATCGTCCGAAGGGGCCGAAGTCGAGGATTCCTCCAACCTCCTGACCCCCTCAAGCAACAGAGTCTCCCAACGTTCATCTATGGTCCGAACGTCGGGGACCTCTTCCTTTACTTCCACCTTCCCCTTCTTCCACTTGATTATTTCGTAGAAAGCTTCCTCGCCCTCCACATTTCCGTAGGAAGCATGGACCACCTGACCGTCCTTCAGGACTATAATCCCCTCTTGTCCGTCGGATGTGGAAACTTTTATGGTCCTGGATGAACCCGATAGACATCCCATCTGTATGATATCTAATAGGTTAAAGTTCTGGATCGTCCCAGTAAAGCCATCCTCCGGGAGCCCTTCCATCTTGGCTCGGAACCTCCTTCTGACAGGAATGACATTATAGGGGCTGATGAGGGAAATTTTTTCTATGCTTCAGAGGAAATTTTTTCCTGTTTCAAGCGGTCCGGGAACGAGCTGATCGAGCGTGGAGGTGGAAGATGTAATCCTTCCGGCCCTCCCTGCCTTATCCACGACGTAGCTGCTGGCCCGGCCCTCGTAAGGAAACAGCAAGTACTATACCAGACCTTGGAAAAGATGGCCCCGGGTGCGCTCTTGACAACTTGTTCGAAGGTGTGTAAGTTTCCTCTGAAGTCGTGCTTTCGAGCAAGGACGGGGTGGGATAGGAGGTGGGCCTTGAAGGGCCTACGGTAGATGCAGGAAGGTCGTACGTCAGCGGGGAAGGTCCACCGGCTGCGTGGGATATTTGGGCACCACACCTATCAGGAAGGCTCCGCCCTTCGAGCCGAAGAGCCTTCCGAAGATCTCGAACATCCACGAGGTCCTGACTCCCCATCCGGTCGGGGGGAAGCGGACGCATTCTCCTATGCGGACCGGGCCGTAGTGCCCCAGAAGCTCCTTAAGTTCGTCGTATCCGAAGAAGCGAGCGTGGGAAAGGACGGTCCCGGAGACCCTCCGCCTCCGGGCGAAGGGGGACCCCTCGTGGAGCGCGCCCACGGCCATCCTCCCACCGGGCCTCACGCACCTCCACATCTCGTCCAGAACCTCCTTGGGCTCCGGGACGAACTCCAACACTGTCACGGCGACGACCACGTCGAAGCTCCCTTCCTTGAAGGGGAGGAATGTGGCGTCCCCTCGGACGAGGGGCACCTCGGGGAGCCTTGCTCTGGCCACGGCCAACATCCCCTCGGAGAGGTCAAGTCCTACGACCCTCATCCCGAGGCCCTCCCTGAACCATTTGGTCCAATGCCCGGTGCCGCACCCGACCTCCAGGACCCTCTCGCCGACCCTGGGCTCCAACAGCCTCAGGAAGGCCCTTCGCTCTGCCTCGTCCACGGCCCTTCCCAAGGGGGTCTCGTACCAGTCCTCGTAACGAACGGAGACTTCGTCCCAGATGTTCTCCATATTTGTTTCAAGGATACGAAACCTCGGACTGCAAGTCAAGGCTTCAGGGGGCGATATGATCTCGGATGTCAACTACGAAGAGCTGAAGGAGTTTGCTTTGAGGAACGGGATGAGCCTCTTTGGAGTGGCGAAGTTCGACCCCGCGGAGGCCCGCTCCATGCTCTCCGAGAGGGAAGGGAACGACCTTCCCTTTGCGATATCCATGGGGGTGCGCCTGAGCAGGGCAGTGCTCGACGGGATAGATGACCATCCCACCCTCCTCTACCAGTGGCACTACCGTCAGGCCAACTACCTCCTGGACAGGGTGGCGTTCCAACTCTCGCTCCTGATACAGGAGAAGGGGGCCAGGGCCGTGCCCATACCTGCATCCCAGATAGTCGACTGGGAGAACCAGAGGGCGCACCTTTCCCACAAGCACGTGGCGAGGCTCGCAGGACACGGATGGATAGGGAGGAACAACCTCCTCGTGAACCCACGGTTCGGAGCTCAGGTGAGGTACGTCACCGTGCTGACGGACCTTCCCCTGAGGACGGACGAACCTGTGGAGGGGGACTGCGGAGATTGCAGGGCCTGCGTCGAGGCCTGCCCGGCAGGGGCGCTCGGGGAGACCCCGGAGGACTACGACTTCCACAGATGTTTCGAGAAGCTCAAGGAGTTCGCAAGGGAGCATCGTATAGGCCATTACATCTGCGGGGTGTGTGTAAGGGCTTGTCCCGGCAGAACCTGACGAAGTTGCATTTCCAGGGTGTAGACATTATATTCCTCGAAAGCCCAAACACGGGAGGGGTGCCGTGCGGATACCTTACTCTAAGGCCGAGCTTCTGCGAAGGGGAGGACCGAGGAAGTTCTCCGGAAGGGCGCTGGACCAGGTAGCCTTTCCCTTGGGGGGCGTAGGGGCAGGTTCGATCTCGCTCGGAGGAAGGGGGGAGCTGAAGGATTGGGAGGTCTTCAACAGGCCCGGCAAGGGGAACCGTCCGGCGTACACCTTCTTCCTCCTCTGGTCCAGGCCGGAGGGGGGGAGGGCGAGGACGAAGGTCCTGGAGGCACATCCCCCGCCTCCTTATACAGGGAGCCACGGATATCCGAGGGAGCACGGCGGGGGACTTCCCCACTTGGCCGGCGCCACCTTCGAGGGTGCCTTCCCGTTCGCCAGGATATCCTTCCGTGACCCTGACGTTCCCCTGAGGGTCTCGTTGGAGGCGTTCAGTCCCTTCATCCCCCTGAACCCCGAGGACTCCGCCCTCCCGGTGGCCGTGCTTACATACAGGCTGGCCAACCGTGTGAAGGTACCAGTGGAGGTCTCGCTCGTCGGGTCCCTGATGAACTTCGTGGGGTACCCCGGTGAC
The DNA here is from genome assembly GCA_003645885.1 of Candidatus Latescibacterota bacterium. Lineage (GTDB taxonomy): Bacteria > Latescibacterota > 4484-107 > B68-G9 > B68-G9 > B68-G9. Next base: position 19,680 of record QNCW01000010.1, read on the forward strand.
GAGCCCAGGGGAAGGCTCTGGGGGATAGGGGCGCCCTATTACGGAGGTAACCTTAACTCCCTCCGGCACGACGATGGAATCTCAGGGATCTTCATGACCACCACGAAGTATCCTCCCGAAAGCGTCCAGTTCGGCTCCCTGACCTTGGCCGTGCTCGGAAGCTGGGACCTCACGTACCAGACGCACTGGTCCAGGGAGGGATGGTTCGACGAGCTTCAGAGGTTCTGGGACCGTTTCTCGAGCGAAGGGAGGCTTGAGGACGACGCTTCAGAGGACCCCTCCCCCGAGGGAAGGACCGACGTGGGCTCGGTCGGCGTGCGCGTCCTCCTCGAGCCCGGGGGGAGGGTCGAGGTCCCCTTCCTCGTGGCCTGGCACTTCCCGAACTTCGTGAACTACTGGAACCCGGAGACGCGGGGGACGTCCCTACATCCCTTCTACTCATCACGCTTCAAGGACGCATGGGAGGTGGCCCAGTACGTCGCTCGGAACTACGGGCGACTCCTCGGGGAGACCAGGAGCTTCCAGAGGGCTTTGTTTTCGAGCACCCTCCCCGACCACGTCTTGGATGCGATCTCAAGCCAAGCGTCCATACTCAGGACCAACACCCTCCAGTGGTACTCCGACGGCACCGTGCACGCCTTCGAAGGATGCAACGACCGTTCCGGATGCTGCCACGGGACCTGCACCCACGTGTGGAACTACGAACAGACGCTGGCGTTCCTCTTCCCCCAGCTCGAGAGGGACATGAGGGTCACGGACTTCTTGGACACCGACGAGGACGGCCACATGAACTTCCGCCATGTGATGCCGAGGGGCGTCGCGAGGGTCAGGGGGAAGCCCGCGGCCGACGGCCAGATGGGGACCGTGATGAAGCTCTACAGGGAGTGGAGGCTCTCGGGGGATATGGACTTCCTCAGGAGGCTTTGGCCTAAGGCTAAAAAAGCCTTGGAGTTCGCATGGAAAGAGTGGGACAGGGACCGCGACGGGGTCATGGAGGGGGTCCAGCACAACACCTACGATGTAGAGTTCATAGGTCCGAACCCCATGACCGGACTGCTCTACCTCGGGGCGCTGAGGGCGGGGGAGGAGATGGCGAGGGCCCTGGGCGACCGCGAGGCAGCTCGGAAGTTCAGGGAGGTGTACGAGGGTGGAAGGGAGAAGCTGGACCGGACCCTCTGGGACGGGGAGTACTACATCCAAAAGTACGATGGGGCTCCCAAGTACCAGTTCGGGAGTGGTTGCCTTTCGGACCAGATGCTGGGACAGTGGTGGGCGCACATCCTCGACCTCGGATACCTGCTTCCCGAGGATAGGGTGAGGAAGGCAGTAAGTTCCATCTTCAAGTACAACTGGAGGACCGACTTCTACGACCATGCGAACTGTCAAAGGATCTATGCATTAGGCGACGAAAGGGGACTCCTGCTCTGCTCCTGGCCCAAGGGCGGAAGACCCCAGTTCCCATTCCCATACTCCGACGAGGTCTGGACCGGGATAGAGTACGAGGTGGCGGCGCTCCTCGTGTGGGAGGGGTTCCTGGAGGAGGGGTTGGCCGTGGTCAAGGGTGCGAGGGACAGGTACGACGGCGAGAGGAGGAACCCGTACGACGAGGTCGAGTGCGGCCATCACTACGCCAGGGCCCTTTCCAGTTGGTCCCTACTCTTGGCCCTTTCGGGGTTTCACTACTCCGCCCCCGAGCGCGGGATGGGGTTCTTCCCTAAGGTCTTCCCTGAGGACTTCCGTTGCTTCTGGTCCACGGGCTCGGGATGGGGAACCTTCCGTATGAGGGTTAGGAGGCGGAGACTGAGGGCCGAACTTTCCGTCCTCTACGGCGAGCTCGAACTTGAGAAGCTCGAACTTGGTCCTGTGGAGGGAAAGGTGAGGGACCTTTACCTCAGGGCCGGCAGGAGGCCCGTACAGGTCGAGGTCCTCAGGAAGGGAGGAAAGTTGTGTCTGAGCTTCCCCGGACCGACGCTCCTGAAGGCCGGCGAGGTGCTTAGGGTGTACGCCACGGTATAACTCAGGAGGCGAGGAGCATGCTCGGCGTTCTGGGGGTCACGCCCACAAGATGAGGATGGGAACTTCCCCCAGGAGCCCTTACACTTTAGAAGAACTGGAGCGGGCGGAGAAAGCCTTATCTCGTTGACGGCCTTATGCTCCTCTTCGCTCTGATATCGCTTTTGCTTGCGGAGGTTCCTTCGCTGGCGGACGAGATCTGGACCCTCCTCTGGCGCCGTTGGATGGGGACCCCGCTTTGGCCTCCGGCCGCCTCGGGCGATACGGCCTTCGTCGCCTCGGCGGGTGGGGAGGTCTACGCCCTGAAGTTGAAGGAAGGGGTGGCCATCTGGAAGTTCAAGGCAGGGAGGATGATGGCCGGTCCGGCATCGGAAGGGGTGGTCTACGTGGGGGATGTGGGAGGGAACCTGTACGGGCTGGAGGGGACATCGGGTAAGGTCCTTTGGGTCCGGAGCCTCTGGGGGGAAGTCAGGTTCCCTCCAGCCTGCGGCTCCCCCGGCACCTACGTGGTCACAGGAGCAGGGATCCTTTACGCTTTCGACCGGAAGGGGAACGAGAGGTGGAGGGTCCGTATACCTTCGATCCCCCTATCGGGCCCTGCGGTCGCCGGTGGCCTCGTGCTCGTCCCATGCTCCGACGGAGGACTCAGGGCCTACGATGCCGAGGATGGAAGGTTGGCCTGGATCTCGGACGTGGGCAAGGTTACGGCAGGTCCCTCATCCGCCGGGGACTTAGTCCTGGCGGGCTGTGGAGGTTACGCTAAGGCCTTGAGGCTCGGCGACGGTGGGGTCGCATGGAGCAGGTTCTTAGGGGGAAGGGTTACTGGGACGACCTCCTCCGCCGTAGAGGCGTTCTTCGTTACGAGCGCAGGTTGGGCGTACTGTTTGGACATGGCCGACGGTCGGCCCGTATGGAAGGAGAAGGTAGGTCCTTCGGGCGACTACGGGATCACAGCTTCAGGAGGGAGGCTTTACATCTCGGGACCGGAGGGAGCTACGATATTGTCGTCCCGAAGGGGTGAAATCTTGAGGGGATGGTCCACGGGGGAACCTGCGAGGTGGGCGCAACCTGTGTCGAGAGGCGTGCTCGTCTCCGCCGGAGGTTTCCTCTACCTCTTCGGTCCGTTTACCCCGAGGTCGCACAATCCCGTCTGGCAGGAGTGGGCGGAGGTGCGCTACAAGGGGGTCAAGGTAGGGTACAGGCACGCCTGGGCCGAGGAAGATTCCACGGGGTTCGTGGTGTCCACGGACGAGGTCAACTGGCAGAACGGCTTCAGGAGGACGAGCTTCAGGGCACTTACGGATTCCTCCTACATGCTCGGGGAGCTCGAGGGGGAGTACAGGGAGGCGGACCAGCTCCTGACCGTGGAGGCGAAGGTGGACTCCGGGCTCCTGATTGCGGAACGAAGGGGGCCAGAGGTGGTCCTGAGGGACACGTTCGAAGTGGGACCTCTGGTTCCCTCGTTCGCCTTGATCAGGCATCTGGCCGTGGATTCCTTCTCCGACTCAGCGGTCCGCGTCCTGGACGTCCGGAGGCTCGTCCCGGTCGAGGAACGTATCTTCTCAGGTCCGGACACCTTGGACGGGGTCGGATGTCTCCGCCTCGAGGTGGGAGATGGACTGACGGTATGGGCGGAGGGCTCGGGCAGGACCCTGAGGGTGTGGTCCCCTTCGTTGAAGGAGGAGATAAGGTCCGTCCCCCAGGAGGAGGCCCTCGCATGGGAGCCCCCGGAAATTCCCCTCACCGTCCCTTTGGACGTGGAACTTCCACCCTTCAGGAAGGTAGGCGAACTCACCCTGAGGTTCCCCTATCCGGTGGAGCTTCCCTCCAACGGCAGGCAAAAAGTGCAAAGGGCCAAAGGATGTATGGAGGTGAAGCTCACCCAGTCCCTCCCCGAGGACACGACGTCCCCCCGACGCTACTTAGGTCCCACGGTCTTCCTCCAGACCGAGCATCCCGAGATACTGAA